>JAPKZO010000039.1 GCA_026393755.1 Acidobacteriota bacterium | reverse complement strand
GTGGCCTTTCGTTGCGGGGTTGAGGGTTGAGTGGTATCTCCTTCTACCCTCAGCGGAAGGCCTTTTTCAATAGAAAAGTAAGTAATCAGGGCGTGGGCCGCTCCGTTGCGCGCGCACTCACGATTGACGCATCAAGGTTAGTTCTCGGCTTCGTCTGTATCTCTCTCTTATATGGGACAGTCTGGATCTGCGACCAGCCGACGAGACCAGCACGGGAAGAAGCCGGCTGACCAGGCGCTGGATCCGACCGCGCTGGACCTTTCGCCGGCGGCGCTGCGGCTCAGAGCGAGACGTTAGCCGCAGCAACGACTGGAGTGGCGGTTCACCCCGAAAACTGGCAAGATCAGGCCACGTGAGTCCTACCATTCTTCAGAGCGGTCCGTATCGGTTCTTTTTCTTCTCGAGCGACCGAGCCGAACCGCCGCACGTGCACGTCGCACGCGAGCGAAGACTGGCGAAGTTCTGGTTGACGCCAGCCCGACTGGCGACCAATCTCGGATTCGGGGCGCACGAGGTGCAGCGACTGGCGGGTCTCGTTCAGCAGCACGAGGCCGAATTCCTGAAGGCATGGCATGAGTACTTTGGCATCGGCGGCGGCAACGGCGGCGGCCAAACAGGTTCGCGTCACTGAGGACGTGTTGACTGTGGCACTTGCCGATGGGCGGGTGGTATCGGTTCCGCTAAGTTGGTATCCACGACTGGCGGACGCGTCTCCCCGGGAGCGCCGGGCGTGGGTGTTGGTAGGGCCCGGAGCTGGCATCCACTGGCCGGACATCGACGAGGACATCTCGGTGGAGGCTCTGCTGTGTGGGTTGCCTTCAGGCGAAAGCGCGGCGTCGTTGCGGCGTTGGCGGGCTGCCCGCAAGCGCCCGGCTAACAGGGCGCTGCAGCCGACGAGCCGCCGGAGAGGCGACACCAAGTCAACGCGCCCCGTACAGGCGGCTCGCGGCTGAGCGCTGATCGTAGGCTGACTGAAACCAACATGATCCATCGGGCTTCGCGCGACCGACTTGCCGAACGGCTGCGGCATTATGTCTCCGGTCGAATCACCAACGACGACTTGGATGAAGTCGAAGTCGACTGGCGAGACCGCGGGGCCGTGGCGGTGAAGCAGATGGCCTGGCAGCTCTATGACGACACCAAGAACCATTTCGTCGAGGGCAGGCTGCCGCGAGGGTCAGTCGGACGGAGGACCGTATCTCGTTGGATCGCCTTCCTGTATTCAAACGAGGAGTACTTCTGGCCTGAGTACTCGTTCATCCGGATCGTGAATTGGCCGCTCAACCTTGTGACGTTCGGTTGGTGGGAGCGCATGAAGCGCCGAAAGTGGGAGGAGTTCCTTGAGGCCGGAGACTTCGAGGCGTGGCCGTTCTGCCGGAAGGACGTACTGCGGGTGATCGTTCGCGAGCCCAGGCTCTTGGCAGGCCGTGGTCGGACGACCGACCCGGTTCGTGGTGAAGGCCGATGATGGCGTAGACGAGAGGCGGCAGCCTAACGCGCTGCACCCGACGGCGCGAGTGGCATGCTGCGCGCCGGCGGGTGGCCGCGGATCGTTAGCCATCCAATCGGACGGGAGTGATGAACAGGGACGATCTCGTTCGCGACACTTATGCCTATTACGGCTTGGCCATGTACAGAGCGCAAGTCCTGGAGCATGTCATCGTAAATGCGATGGTCATTGCCCGAATGCCGGATCGCGGCCGAATTGCCAGGCCACGGATCGACGCATTCATGGATCGCCAGTTCGAGAGCACGCTTGGTCAGCTTCTGCGCGAGCTCAAGCAACACGTCGACGTGCCGGCAGATCTGTCGGCACGTCTTCGAGAGGCCCTCTCCAAGCGAAACTGGCTCGCCCACGACTACTTTTGAGAACGCGCCATTGAGTTCATGACCGAACTCGGCTGCCAGCAAATGATCATCGCGCTTGAAGCGGCGCAAGAGCTCTTTCGCGACGCTGAACGCAGACTCGAGGCGCTGGTCCGGCCGATTCGAGAGACGTTCGGAATAACCGACGAGGCCATCGCTGCGGAATCAATCAGGATGGTCAGCGAGGAATCGGGGCTGAATGGCTAACAAGCGAATGGAGCCGACGGAGACGAAGTGGTGCGGCGACCCGTGAGCCGCAGGCGTTAGACAGCTTTAGTCCGAGTCGAAGTCAGCGGAGGCTCTTGGTGTGGTCGCGGAGCCACGCGACCAATTCGGCGCGCGAGACGCGACTTGTGGCAAGCCCGAGCATCAACTGCTCTTGCTCGTCGACAATGGCGTCGACCTCGAGGCCGTTCAGGATGAGGAAGGTCTCCATGGCGGCGTGCGCTAATCGCTTGTTGCCATCCAGGAACGGGTGGTTCTGCACCAACGAGTACCCGAGCGCGGCTGCTCTTTCGGCAAGCGACGGGTAGAGGTCAGCGCCATCAAACGTACTTCGGAGTTGCGCCAAGGCCGATTCGAGTGCCCCCAGGTCGCGGACGCCGACGGCACCTCCTGACGTTTCGACAATGGACCGGTGTAGTGCGACGACCTCGCCCAGGGTCAGGTAGCGCATCAGGCAAGGCGTCGGTACAGTTCGTCGTTCTTCTTGACAACGCGTTCGGCGGCCGTTCGGAAGTCGTCGTCTTTGGCCGCGAGCAAATCGACCACGGCGGCGCGTGCCAAGTCGGCAGGCGGCACACCGAGCCGGGCGGCTTCCTCGCGCAAGCGGGCGACCTGAGCGGCCGGGAGTTCAATGGCCAGTTCCATAGGGCTACTCTACAGCCAAGGGCGCTGCCCAACAAGCTCTCGCAGCCGACGGCGGCCGGCGAACTGATCCGGAGTGGAAGGCTCACCGGCCGAGGATGTCCCGCTCGATGCGGCGCTTGACCTCAAGACGCGTGGACTCTTATGCAATCGAAACTGTCCAGTATCGCATTATTGAAGCAGCCGAGTGCCTGTGTTCCGGTCGCGATGTCGATTGCCGCGCTCGCCATTGTGCTTGTTCACATCATCATGTCCGGCGTGGCTCGCGAGGTCGACGAGGGCACCGCTGCCCATCTTTGGCAGCTACTGATGGCTGCACAGATTCCGATCGTTGCGCTGTTCGCGATCCGCTGGCTGCCCCGGAGTCCAAAATCTGCACTGTCAGTGCTGGCGCTGCAAGCGGTCGCGGCGCTCGCAGCGCTGGCACCGGTCTTCTTCCTTGATCTTTAACCTGGAAGGTCGTCTGCCACGCCGGACCGGCGCCGGCCGCACCTCATGCGCCAGCACCAGCGAGCTGGAAGGACAGAATCGGGCGAACGCGCCTCGCGGAACCCTCAGTGTTTCGCGGCCGGCTTGTCCTCGGTGAACACCCACGCGTCGATAGGGGTGTTGTACGTCACGCTCGTGTAGACAAACGGCGTCTGGCTTTCGCCCTGGCGCGTCTTCGCGGTCTCCAGAATTCGAGTTGGCCACACGACCCCGCCAAACGTCTTGAAGTCCGAAAACACCCGCGAGCCCGATGGCGTCGTCTCCTTGAGGAAGCGCGACGTCTCCTTGTCGATGTAGATCTCGCGCAGCTCCTTACCGACCGTGACCGCCAAGACAAACGTCCTTCGCGTCTGCGGCGCCGGTGTTGCGCCGGCCTCGCCCGTTGGCTTCCACGTCACGTCGGCGTCGGGCTTCATCTCCGGGATCCCTGGCTGGTGCGCGTAGAACGCGATGCCAGAGCAGTGATCCATCCAGCGCTGCATCCGGGCGGTGTCGTAGCTCGCCACGACGAGATTCCGTCGGCTCCAGGCCACGCCGTCGTGCATGAAGTACTCGTAGAACAGCCGGCCGTGGTCGGCCGTCATGTCCTGGTCAACGCGAATGCGACCCGGCGCCTGCGCGCGCAGCAGAAACGCCGCGTTGTACGAGATGCCATCCTCCATCCGCACGGTGCCCTTGATTGTGAGCGTCTGCCACCTGATCAGCTTGTCGCCGCCGTGCGCCGCGACCGACTTCGCCAGAATCCCGCCGGCGGTTGACGTCGCCTGCGGCATGACGGCAGCCAGGTCCAACGGCCCGCCGGATGCTGATGGGCTTGCGCCGCCGACGGCCAGGCAGGCCGCCACGAGCATCGCGGCCAGTGTCACCAGAATTCGTCTGTCCATCATCGTCTCCTCACGCAAACCGCAACTGGCGATCCGCCTCGACCAGCCGATCACGGACGCGCAGACCGTACGGACAGGCCGGCTCGCAGGGCGCCGAACAGCCGGCGCAGGCCGTGGCCCTCGTCGACGCCGGCACCATGCCATAGCGCTGCATCGCGAACTTCTGGTCGCCGTAGTCCTCGAAGTACATCTTGTAGCGGAGGATGTCGGCCACGGGCACGTTCCTGGGACACGCCTCGTGGCAGGCCCCGCAACCGGGCCGGCAATAGCGCGAACTGACCGAGGCCGAGACCATATTCAGATACTTCTGGTCCTGGCGACCAAGGGACGTCGTCCCGGAGACCGCGAGGTACTCGTTGACCTGGTCGTAGTTGGGCATTCGGACGACGAGCGTATCGAACAGATCCGAGGCCAGGATCCACTTGAGACACGCCTGGCGAACGTTCGTGTGCTGGTTCTGAAGCGCGCGGATGTTCAGGCCAGACTGAACGACGGTCATCGTCTTCATGGCGATGGTGCCGACTCCTTTGGCCCGCGCCTTCTTGAGCACCGGCTCGACGCCCTTCGTCAGGAAGTTGGCGCCAATCAGGATGACGTCGAAGCGGTTGTTATCGAGTCCCCAGTTCATCTCCTCGATCATCTTCACACCGTGGCTCGACGCGCCGGTGAATCGGATCTTCTTCAGGCGCTTCGCCTCGTCCCACGCCTCGTAGATCGCCGGATTCTGGATCCGCTCGAGGCCGCCGTAGCGGGGGTGGCCAATCGAATGGATCATCATGCAATCGATGTACGTGGTGTTCAGCTTCTTCAGGGAGACGTCGAGCGCCTCGAGCAGCGCCCCCTTGGTCACCGTCGCTGTCACGAGCGGCGGATCCCACTTGTCGAGGACGAAGACCTTGTCGCGCCATGTGGGGAGCGCCTTGGCGACAATCTCCTCGTGCCCGCCGTACTGCGCGCCGGTATCGATCAGGTTGATGCCGCACTCGAAGGCGTGATTGAGCACGCCCGGGTCCTGCTGGCCCGATCCGGCAGAGATGTCGCCCACCTTCCATCCCGTCTTGCCGAGTGTCTTGAATCGACGAACGGTCGACCCCGTGGCCGCCTGCGCTCGTGCCGGCTCGTTGCTGATCGGAATGGCCGCGGCAGCGGCCACGGCAGTGGACGCGCGAAAGAAATCGCGGCGGCTGAAACGGCTCATCGCAAACCTGCCTTTCGGGACGACGCGGCGGAGAATCGAGTGAGGCTGCCACAGATGTCCGTCAACAGCGCGCGGGCAGCGCGTTCATCCGGGTTCCCGAGCGAGATGGCAAGCCACGATCCAGACCGGGCCGCGAAGATGAGGCCGGAGAACCGGTCATGGGCGAGCACGCTGCCATCACACGGCGCCGGCGCCGACGTGATGGGCTTGCCGTTCTGTCCGAGAAAGGCCCGGTATGTCGCGAGCGCGGCACGGGCGCCCTCTGCGTCCTTGAACGGCACGATGACCAGCGTCGAGGTTTCGGGAGTCGCTGCGTACTTCGCCTCGAAGCCGCGGCTGAATCCGGCCTGGCCGAGCATGTTGGCCGGTATGTACCGAATGGAACCGGCGACGAGACCTTTGGCAGGGAACAGCGACAATTCACGCGGCGGTGTGCCAGAGTCGCCAAGGCCGCCTGCGACGGTCGCGCCGAGTGCCACCGACGCGTCTTTCGGCGACTTGCCTGGCGGGGTCGACACCATTTTCACGTAGTAGTTGGCGCTCCAGAAGCGCACCGAGTCGGCGCCCGCCTGCCCTTCGACGCCAAGCCGGACGGGGGTGGCCTTTGGATTGTCCTCCTGGGCGTAGATGCCAAACGCGCCGACCGGCTCCTCCATCTGGTAGATGTCGACCGTCGCCGTGGCGCCAGCGGCGTTCGAGTACTTCGCGGCGACCACTTCCTGGAATCCGTAAGACACGTACTGATCTGCGCCACCGTCGATGTACTCCCAGAGATCGTCGGGTCCGTACCGCTGCGGCGCGCCGGTTCTGGTCCAGTCGCCCGCCTTCTCGGGCAGCAATCGCATCATTGGCGAGGCCGGTCCGCCTGTTGCCGTCGTGGATTGGGCGACCGCGGACGCCTGCGCGGCCGGAACTCCGGCGGGTGGCGAAGCTGGAACGGACGATCCGCCTCCGCACGCCGTTGCCGCGAGGATGCCCAGCAGCGCGATGAGACATCTTCCGAACACCTGCGCCTGGACCGCCCGCCGAAGACTCATCCCACGTAATCTCGCGAACACGTTGGTGACACTTCCAGGGGTCTCATCTCGTCGAGCGAAGCAGTTTGTCGTCACCCCGGCGAAAGCCGGGGTCCAGTCGCGCATGTCACAAGCTCCTGTAACGATCAACGAGAAGCCGGGGCGCCTTCGCTGCCTGCGGCAGCTTCGGCGTCCCAAAAGCGGAGACGGCGCCACGCGCGGCGCCGCCCCCCACCCACACTGACGCAAGCGTTACTGCAACACGATCGTCTTCTGCACCGTGCCGCCCTTGAGGCTGTCGTACTTCACCGAGATGCTGCCGGTGCCCTTGACGAAGTACTGGATCGTCTTGGTCGTCCGGCCCAGGTGTCCGCTTCGGACCATGATCCGCTTCAGGTCCTTCTGATCGATGATCTGCGCGACTGCCGGCCGCCACTTCGTCGGCAGCCAGCTCGCCGACACCACCTCCACGCCTTTCCCGTCAAGCGTGATCAGGTCCGGGCGCACCACGTTATTGGCCGCCGCCTTGGCCATGATGGTCGGCGCGATGCCGTCATTCTGAATGTCCAGCCACACCTTGAACACGCCATCGGCGAGCTTCTCCACCTTGGCGTCGCCCATCTTCATCTGGGGCATTTCTTCCGCCTGGTAGAGCGTGAACGCCATATTGCGGTGGCACAGCTCTTCGTTCATGAACCGGGGCGGCACGCGGCCGAACGTCTTCTTCATGACGCCGCCGATTTCGACCTTGCCGAACTGTGGATGGGTGAATTCCTTCCACTCCGTCAGCTCGTCGCCGAACTCCAGGTAGTCGTTGAAGAAGGTGTTGGCGACGCGCGGAGCAATCGGGCTGTTCGGATCTTTCTGCTGCTCCTTCAGTTCCGGGCTGGTGAAGTACTGCCCGTTGTTCCAGAGTTCGTTCGAGAACGAGAGGATGCCCAGCGTGTCGTTGCTCCAGTCGGTGGTGCCACCGTGTACCGTGTAGAGACCGCTCCAGATGACGAGATACCGGTAGAAGGGCAGCAGGCGCTCACCCATCCGGCCGATTTCGTCGTACGCGCGGACGTCAGAGCCCGGGTACTCGCCGGTCTGCTCGGCGCCGGGGCTGCGCAGAATCATGCCGCCGTTGTTGTGGTACGTCTGCAGCCCGGCCACGTTCGGATGCGCCAGCAGGAAGTCGTTGACCGCCTTCGCTTCGGGCAGTTCGAACGGGTAGTCCATCGAGCCGCTCTGAATGTAGTTCGGCTGCCAGTCCGCCGGGAAATTCCGATTTGGATCGTAGCTGCCCAGCCCATCCTCGCCCACGCGGCCGTCTCCGTCGTGATCGATGCCTTCCTGACCAAGCAGAATGTAGTCGCCCTTTTCGCCCGGGCCCACCGGCTCCATCATCCGTGGATCGGCGGCGCTCTTCCGGTGCGTGCCTTCGCCGGGGACGTACTTGCGGATCTGCTCGATGACGCCGTTCCCGTTCAGATCCTCCGGGCCGTCCTCATCGAATTGATAGTCGTTGTCATCATCGACCGGCATGTGGCCCGAGCGCGCGTTGCCGCCGGGGCCGTGCATGAAGTAGTCGCGGCCGTCCGGGTTGACCGTCGGCACGATGTAGAACGCCCGCTCGTTGACGAGCTTGGTGATCTTGTCGATCTTGCCGTAGTTCTCCATCAGGTACCAGATCGTGTAGATGCAGATCTCTCCGCCCTGGATCTCGTTCCCGTGAATGTTGGCTTCGATGTACATCGCCGGCTTCGACGTGTCCGGCCCCGTGTCGGGGTTGTTCACGATCATGGCGGCCAGATCGCGCCCGTCGTAGCTCTTGCCGAGCGTGATGTACTTCAGGAACTTCGGATACGCCTTCTCGAGCGTCCGCAGATCCGCCTGGAGTTCCGCGACATCGTGCCAGCGGTTGAAATCAAGCTTCACCTTGTACGTGCGCTCGGATGTCGGGGTGTCCGCCCACGTCTTGGGCGCCTGAGCGGCCACCGTGGCCTTGGACGCCTGGCTCGCCGCCGCGAGTGTGGGCTGCTCGGCTGCGGCCGGCCTGGCCTGGCCCGAGACGCCGGATGAGGTGCAGACCGCCACTGCTGCCAGCAGACCAGCGGTCGCGATGAGCTTCGCATGCATGTTCATGTCTCTTCTCCTGCGAGTGGCTGGTAATTACTGGAGGGTGATGGTCGCGGTATCGGCACCGCTCTTCTGCGACACGACCTTCAAGGTGACCGCCTGCGCCGGCTTGCCCTTGATGACCCATTCGAACGACTGGCGCGTGCCCGATCCTGCCAGGGCGTTGATGTGGTTGGTCTTCTCGTTGCCCGTGATGATCGATTCGGGGGGCACGCCCAATTGCACCATGACGGGTTTGACCGAACGGGCGATTACCCCCTGGACCATCGCCGTCGGCAGATAGCCGGTGTTCTCAACGTCGGCCCGGATCCGATAGATCCCGCCGCCGAGGGCAGTGACTTCCGTGTTCGCGATCTTCACCTTCGCGAAGAGCGACGTCAAATAGAGAACAAACTTCGCGTGGCTCGCGCCGAGATCGGCGATCTTCGCAGCTGGCGGGTTGGTCGTGGAGTAGGGCTTGAAGCCGCCGATTTCCACCTCGCCAAGCGTCGGATGCTTGAACGGCGTCCAGTTGACGAACCCGTCGATCTTCTCGCCATCCATCCACTGGAGCAGTCGCAGATCAACCCCTTCGGCGACAGTGCCCTCGCCGCCGCCTCCCGCCATCATCCCGCCGCCCGCCCCGCCGCGGCCGCGACCGGGTCCCGCCCCGGCCGTCATGCCAGCCGGCGCGGCCCCTCCTCGTCCGGTGTCGCCACCCGGCGTGCCAGCGCCCGCTGGTCGACCTGCGCCAGGCAAGCCCCAGCCCGGCGTCGAGAACGACGGGACACCGTACTGGTAGTAACCGTATTCGTAGAAGGCCCCGGCCGGTGCGCGTGTGTAGCCGGCATTACGCAGGCCAGTGATCTCGCGGTACTTGGTCATGATCGCGTTGACGTACTCGGCATCGGCGGCATTCACCGTGGTGGCCGCGACCGCTCCAGCGCCCCCGCCGCCCCGCCCGCCTGACGCCGCCGCCTGCTGTCCGCCGCGACCCTCACCGCCCCCGCCGCCCCCGCGCCCGCCGCGCCCGAATCCGCCCGAGATCTCCGGGAAGATGCCGACTCGGCGTGCATCCGCAAGGCTGCGCTCGGCGAAGTCGATGAGATTAATCGGGTTGGCCGCACCGGCGCGCGTGGAGATCAGATTGTCGTTTTCACCGAACGTGAGCACAGAGGCGATGTTGCGGTGCTTGATCACGTAGTCGAGCATCGCGCGCGTCTCGGACTCGCTCACCATGTACCGGCCCGCGTCGGTCTGGTAGTACGGGTACTGATGCTGGAAGTTGCGGTTGATGTCGGTGCCGCCCGGGCCGTCCTCGGCGATGAATCCATCGCCGTCCTTGTCGGTCCCTTCCCAGTAGATCGCGTAGCGGCCGGTCTCGCCCTTGGCTGGATCAGCGCGCTTCATCAGCCGGGCATCATCGGGATGAACCATGTACGGACCCTTCGGGTCCTTGACGCGCATCACGGTGATGAAACCGTCCTTGTTGAGATCCTCCGGCCCATCCTCGTCGATCCGGCCGTCGTTGTCGGCGTCGAACTTCGTGCCGTTGGTGCGGCGGCCGGTCTTGACCGGCGCGAACATCAGCTCGGCGCCGTCAGGATTGACGCGCGGCACGATGTAGAAGACGTGGTTGTCGAGACGCTGCTTGACGACGGCGTCCGTGGCGTACGAGGTGAGCAGATAGTCGGCCAGGTAGACGGCCAGCTCGCTGCCGATCAGGTGATCGCCTTCGAAGTTGGCCGCGATGAGCAGGCCGGGCCGCTGGTCGACGGGTGTGCCTGACTGATTGGCGATCTCGATCGCCCAGATGTCTCGACCTTCGGCCGACTTGCCAATCGACACCAGCGTCGCCAGATTCGGATGCGCGGCGGCCGCGGCCTTCAACGCCGCAGAGAGCTCCGCGTGAGTGTGGTACTTCGTGGTGTCGGCGGCCCCGGTCGGCGCGACAGCCAGCCATCCGATGATGGCCGCCAGCGTCGCCGCGCGAGCCGTGGCTCGACCGACGCGTCCTGCTGTAATCCGCACTGCGTCCTCCTGATGGAAAAATGGTGGGCAGGACCCTGCGCCGTCAGACCATGAGAAAGCGGGGTGCTGCAGGCAGAAGTGTGGCGCGGCAAGCGGGGAAACCTGCGCGGGCACACAATAAGCCCCGGTGTTTGAGAGAGGCTATCACAGCTGATGCTGCCGCGGCTGGATTCCTGCGGTTGGGTAGTGGTCAGGTTTGGCCGAAGGCTTGTCGCGGCCTACTCTTTTGCTTGGCGGTCTTTCTATTCGGAGAGGTTCCACTTGCCGCCACAGGCAATCAATGGCTGTCCAGACAATGTTGCGATCTCTCCACCTGGCGGCAAAGTGTACGCACAGAATCTCGTCACATGGCGTTTGCCAAAACTGGCGTAGCTGAAGTGGCCAAAGAACACCGGCCGCCTTGCGTTGTCCTGTATCTCTTTCAACAAGCCCTCCGTCAAGGGTTTAGCATACAGAGACATGTGGATGGATTTTGCGCCGGGCTCCAGACCGCCCGCCTCCGTCCTTTCGGGAAGGCTGAACTCAGCATTCGGTGGCAAATAGGGCAGTTGAGCGAGTTGCAGGTCGTTCAGGGTCTTCGGGCGCGTAACGATGTACAGGAACCAGGGTTCTGCCCGGATTCCAGCCATGATCTCGCTGTGCGGCTTCTTGCCAATGTCCGACATCAGGAGCGCCGGAAGGCGCATGGAGAAGAAGGCGCTCCGTTGATCTATCGCAGCCGAATGGCCGACATTCTCTACTTCGACCTGAAGTCTCGGGCGTTCACCGATCACCAACGGTTGCAGTTCGTACTTTGTGATAGCCAATCTCGCTCGGAGCGAATCTTCAGTGAGCGCGACTTGAGTCTTGGCGGCGTTTGCTTCGATGGCGCCGTATTCGACCTGCCTTTCAGCCAAGGCAGCGCTATTCTTTGCGGCCCGAGCCGCATCTTGGGCGGCTCCCACAGAGGCCTGGGCCGCGACGGATTGCTTTCTCATCTCGGCAAGAGACGCGTCGAGAATCATGTTCTGACGCAGAACAATCCCGGCCGTCAGAACGGTCGCGACCATCAAAAGTCCGTTGAACCACAACTGGATCTTGCGCTGTCTGTTTTCGCGTCGTGTTTCTTCGGCCTATTCTCTTTCTTTGCGCTCGGCCGGGCTCTCGATCAAGAACGGACCGTTGGAATTGTCGGCCATATGTTGCTGTGCTTTGTCCTGTTCTGCGCGGCGGTGTATTCCGTTAGCTTAGGCCTGGGATTCCTGACGGAGGCTAATTACTCGTCACGGCACATCCAGGCGCAGGGCGCTCAACGATGGGTATCCAACTCCTGTTGCCCGTCCAGTAAGCGCAATGTGTCCCCGAGGCTCCACAGGTGGTCCGCCAGACCGGCCTCCATCGCGGGGGTCACGCGGAGCGTCTGATGCACTGGGGCGAAGTTGTAATACATGAAGTAAAGCGCCACGGCCGAGATGTGGTTCTCGACCTTCTTCGAAAATCCGTTCGTCAGGCACGTGAACCGCCGCATCGGTCAACTTTGACAACTACCGGCGGTTGGCATGAATGACGGGACAACCAGACAGCGGGGTCACACATTGGCCGACAGCACGCATCGGCGGGCTGGGCCTCTAGCGTTGAAGGCCGGGTCTTCGGACGCGTCGCGAGATTGAGGCCGAGGCGGTGCGGCCTGGCCGGGTCTTCGGACCCGGCGACAGAGTGCCTGTCCGGTGTGAGATGAGGCACAGAGCACGACGACATGACGATGCTGTTCAGGGGACCATTCGAGGTCCGTGCGCGCATTTGCGGACGATGTTAGGATTAGCAGAGCCAAGATGAAAACCCCTGACGCGTCGTCTCAACTCGCGCCGGATCTCGATGCGTTCCTCCCGCCAGAGATCGGCTCGCTGGAGAACGACAAGACTGGCATTCCCAGGATCGCCCGAGATCCCAAACTCACCGGGCTGATCCACTCCAGGCTCCGAGATATTCCCACTCACCATTCGTTGTACTGCCACGATTCTCGGTCGTTGGACTTCTTACCCGATGAGAGCCTTCATCTCGTCGTCACGTCACCACCATACTGGACGCTTAAGAAATACCGCGATACTGAGGGTCAACTCGGGCACGTCGAGGACTATGAGGAGTTTCTGACGGAACTCGGCAAGGTCTGGCGACATTGTTTCCGAGTGCTTGTGCCGGGAGGCCGGCTCATAGTCGTCGTCGGTGACGTGTGCCTTTCCCGCAAGCGGAATGGCGGACGCCACATGGTGGTTCCCTTGCACGCTTCAATCCAAGAGCAGTGCAGGGCGATCGGTTTTGACAATCTGGCGCCGATTATCTGGCACAAAATCTCAAATGCGGTGTACGAGGTGGAAGGTGGCGGAGGGTTCCTTGGCAAACCCTACGAACCGAATGCTGTCATCAAGAACGACATCGAATTCATTCTGATGCAGCGCAAGGCTAGTGGATACAGAACCCCCTCCCTCGCCGCCCGGATCTTGAGCGTGATTTCTGCAGAAGATCACCGCGTGTGGTTTCAGCAGATCTGGTCTGGACTGACAGGGGCGTCAACCAAGGACCACCCGGCTCCCTATCCAGTAGAGCTCGCGGAACGCCTCATTCGGATGTTCAGTTTCGTCGGCGATACCGTCTTGGATCCATTTGGAGGCACAGGCTCGACAACGCTGGCCGCATCCAAGTCTGGACGTAACAGCATATCGGTTGAGCTGGATGCTGAGTATTTCAAGTTTCTGAAGAGCCGACTTGCAGAATCGCAGAGCAACTTCTTCTCGCGGGCACACTTCAGTTTTCATCCAGCGAGCGCTTCTGAGTCTGCCAGAAGTGAGTCCGGTCAAAGCAGGACACAGAAGGGAACGACGAGACCTCAGGGGCCGCGCCCTAGTACCGGCGCGCAGGCAGCGTCGAGAAGCGTTCGTCGTAGAAGCGGCTTATCCGAGTGATGAACGTAGCGTAGTGGTCCCTGTCGCCGGGCTGTGGCGCGGGTGGGTCAGTCCATAGCTTGACTTTCGTGACGTTGTCGCAGTCGATCACGACGGAAGCGTAGGCATCAAATCCGACCTTGCCGACCTCGTCCCGAATCGGCAATCCTCTCAAATGCAGGAGCATTCCAGCGGCCGCCTCAGGCTGCTTGTGATCAGAAACGTATATTCCCTGACCTGGTTGTCGGCGCAACGGAGAGACGAAGGTCCAGGCGATATTGACGACGGTGATTCCAGCTGCGATGGCATCGGGCCGACCCTGGTGGACGATTTCGTGGGATGAGCTCAATTCGTCGTACACACGAGGCTTGGATTTCCCGTGCTCGGTCATCACCGTCTTGGCCTCACAGGCTATCAAGACATCCGCGATGGCACCCTGACGGATTAGTGCCCCACCGGCCGGCGGAAGCGGATCTTGGGCCGTTCCGATTGCGAGGTCAAGCGTCTTCGTCTTGCCAGATGACGGCCACGTGAACCTGCAGTTGATCTCGTACGACAGGATTCCAAGTGCGGCGTGCTTGCGCAGAGTGGGAGAAGTGTCGAGCAGGTCCTTGAGGATTTCCTCGCAGAGTGCAATTGAATGGGCGTCGCTCCGGGAGTGGTAGCGGTACACACGACCGGTCTTCCGATCCTTGTGTTGATGGTCGTTCATCCACCGTGCGAAGCGGGCCGGTCCCTGCATTCTTCATGTTTCGGCTCGACGAAGCTGCTACTGTAGACAATTCCACGACAACATCGACCGCAGTCCGTGTTTGGCGTAGGACGAGGCCGACGGCGCGATTGTCCTGCATACCGAACCGGCGCCGGCCGCAGCGCGTCTACTTCCCTGGGATATGCTGGGTTTCAGATTGTGGAGGTGTTCATGCGCCGATTCGTGCGATCTCTGTTCGCGACGATGCTCGTGGTTCTGGCCTCCGCCGCCGGCCCCGCTTTGGCCGACGACCGGCCTATCGTGAGCGGCGAGGTCGGCAAGCGGCTCGACGAGTACCTGACCCGGCTCGAACGGTTCGGTTTTTCTGGCGGCGCGCTCGCGGTTCGCGGCAAAGACGTCTTGTTGAAGAAGTCGTACGGCCTGGCCGATAGGGCGCGGAACATTCCTCTGACCACCGCCAGCGTGTACAACCTGGGCTCCATCACCAAGCAGTTCACGGCGGCCGCCATCCTCACCCTTGAGATGCAGGGAAGACTCGCCGTCACCGACCTGGCCAGCAAGTACCTCGACGGCGTGCCTGCCGACAAGGCCGCCATCACCCTGCATCATCTGCTGACCCATTCATCGGGCCTTGAATCGGACTTCAGTCCGACCGACTATGAGCCGGTCGGGCGTGAGGAATACGTGCGGCGCGCACTGCAGTCGACGCTGCTCTTCCCGCCCGGCAGTGGCTACGAATACTCGAACGCCGGTTACAGCCTGCTGGCCGCGATCGTGGAGAAGGTGTCCGGCACGTCCTACGAGACGTACCTGATCGAGCACGTGCTGAAGCCGGCGGGCATGCTCGAGACGGGCTACAAAGCTCCAGCGTGGGCGGCATCACGCATTGCGCACGGGTACCGCGACGGCCAGGACTGGGGCACCATCCTCAAGCGCATCGAGCCGCCGGAGGCGCCCTACTGGATGCTGCGCGGCAATGGCGGATTGCACACGACGCTGGACGACATGCTGGCGTGGCACCGCGCGCTCAACAGCGATGCGGTCCTGTCGAAGGAGGCGCGGGCAAAGTACGTCAAGCCATACGTTGCCGAGGGACCCGCCGCACGCTCGTTCTATGCCTACGGCTGGGCTGTCGGCAAGACCGTGCGGGGAACGACTGTCGTTCAACACAACGGCGGGAACGGCGTCTATGTGGCCGAGTTCCTCCGGTTCCCCGACGAAGACGCGATGCTCTTCCTGACGTCAACCAACGCGGAGATGAAGGCCAGCCCTGTCGTGCAGGTCCTCGATCGGATTCTATTCGGCGGAGCGGTGGCGATGCCACCGGTTGTCGTCACCGTCACACCCGAGACGCTGGCGCCGCTCGCCGGCCGCTGGACGCTGCCCGGGGGCGGCGCGATCGCGATCGCCGCCGACGGCAACGCACTCGCCGTCCGCGCCGATGATCAGGAAGCCATGGCGGCGCTCGTTTCGCCGCCGGCGGGGCAGGCTGAGCGGTTTGCCCAGTTGACCTCCAGAACCGCCGACATCTCATCGCGCTCGTTCAAGGGAGATCGCTCGGGCTTGCGCGAGGCCATGGGCGGTGAGAGAACGCTCGAAGACGTCAAGACGCAGGAAGCCGGGATGATGCGCGACCGCGAACAACGGCTCGGGAGGTTCGTCAAATCGGCCGTGCTGGGGACGGTTCCCCGAGGAGGCGACACGGTCCAGACCATCGTGCGTCTCGATTTCGAGAAGGCCTCAGTGTTCAACATCTACGTATGGGGGCCGCGGCGTCTGCTGGGAATCCTCGGCATGCCGCAACTCCCCGCACTGCGCTACCTGCCCGTGTCGAACCGGCGCTTTGTGGTCTATTCGCTTGAAATGGGTGGCGCCGAGCAGGCGCTCTCATTTGCGACGACCGTTGGCGAAACCGTACTCGTGCTGCAAACGCCGGCCGGCCCCGTGACGGCCCGAAGGAAGAAGTAGGTCAACCGCGGGCCGACGTGCTCGCCGGGCTCAGCAGGTACGCGTTGGCGGCCAGCCGCCCCAGCATGACCGCAACCGCGGCGGCGAGAGCGCCCACCAGGTTGAACGTACCCACCGACAGGAAGAGCGCAGCCGCGAGGCAGACGGCTTCGATGGCGGTGGCGACGGTCACCATTCGGGTCTTTCGCGCCACAATCAGACGCGCGCGTTGGAACGAGAGGAGGTACTCGAGCGCCGGCAGCAGCACCAGGATGCGGGCTCCGTCGATCGCGAATACCCGCAGGTCGCCCTGCAGGCCCGCCACCACCCGGAACCAGACGTCGGCGACGGGCGTAAAGACGATGACCCCAAGGGCAAGGGTGGCGGCTGCGGCCAGCAGTCCGGCGACGCGCCGCACCTCAGGGACGTGCTGGTGGCGGATTCCGATCAAGGCTACGGCGACTTCCTGGTATCCAATGCCGCCGCTTCTGAACAGGAACACGAATGCGCTGATGACCGGCCAGACCGCGAGCGACTCGATCGGCGAGCGGCTGTGGCCGAGGAAGAACGTGACCAGCGGCCCGGTGATAAGTGAAATCACGGAGGTGAGTGCGAGTGGATAGTAGAAGCGGCCGATGTCCCGCAGCGACAGGGCTGAGGCCGACGGCGCGTCGGTTGCCGCCAGCAACTGAGCGACGATCTGCCGTGCCATCCATCGGCTCGCGGCGGCTTCGGCCACCACACCCGCCGTGAGCGCCATCGCCCCGATTGCCGCGCCTGGAAGCGTCGTCGTCCACGCCAGACCCGCGGCTGTCACCGACATGAAGGTCAACCGGACGACCGTGCCGTACGCGACGCGCCGCGTCAGATGATGGCGCACGAGAATGCCCTGGTAGAACCGGCGATAGCCGATGGCCGCGGGCCACGGAATCAGCAGCGCCGTGGCGATGTGCGCGAGGCGCGCCACCTCGGGGGGCAGGCCGATCAGCCGGCCGGTCAGAAAGGCAAACACCGGAGGGGTGACACCGACGAGCAGCACCGCGGTGACGCCCGCGTTCAACAGCCGCGTGAATCGCCGGAGGGCGAGAAACGACTGCCGGTCGTGCACCAGCGCATTCGACGCCGTCAGCAGCATCATGATCGGCGATTCGGCGAGCCACCCCAGCGCGAACGCCACACCGTAGGCCGCCAGGTTGAATGCCGCATCGGGCATCCGCGCGATGATGGCGGCGACGTACGGACCTTCGACCGCCATCATGAGCCACGTGGCTGCCAGCGGAAACCAGAAGGCAAGAATGAATCTGGCGCGGAGCGGACGATCCGGGGCGATATTCACAGGGATGTCATCTTGATGAAGACGGCGAGATGGGCGGCAGGGCTTGGCAACATCTCCGCCTCATTATGAATGAACGGGACGCGTTCGGGAACCACGGGCGCGAGTGTGCACCCCGAGACGCGCACGGTGCACGGCCATCGCACGGGGCGACAGAACAATTCCGGTCTCCCTCCCGTCCAACTCCTGAGGCCGTGTGTCTAACCTTGAGACGGTCCTCCGTCCGCAGTCAGGAGCGATGGTGGCGGGTACATCGACGATTCGACGGGCACGAGGGATATTCGGAGCCCTGATCTCCATCCTCATCTTTGCGAGCGTGTGCGGGGCACAGCCGGCCGCCGCTCCCTCCACACCCGCGGCTGTACCCAGCGCTCGGGCCGTCAGAACCGTGGGCCACATCGTAATCGACGGCCGTCTCGACGAGGCGGACTGGCAGCGGGCCGAGCCGGCCACCCATTTCATTCAGCGCGATCCGAACGAGGGCACGCCTGCCGAAGAGCGCACGGAGGTTCGGATCCTGTATGACGCGGACGCCATCTATTTCGGGGCGCGAATGTTCGACCGCGAGGCCGGGAAGATCGCCCATCGCCTCACCCGTCGCGATGCCGATTCGGGCGGCGTGGCCGACACTCTCATCATCGGCATCGATCCCCACCACGATCACCTGACCGGCGCCCTCTTTGCCGTCACGGCCGCCGGGAGCGTGCGCGACGGGGTCCTCTTCAACGATTCGAGCGAGGACGACTCATGGGACGGCGTCTGGGAGGCGGCTGTCTCGATCGACGACCAGGGATGGACGGCCGAGGTGCGGATTCCATTTTCCCAGCTCAGGTTCTCCGCCTCGGATCACCAGACGTGGGGAGTGAACTTCGTGCGCACGGTGACACGGACCAATGAGGAAGACTGGTGGTCGCTCGCGCCCAAGAAGGACAGCGCCGTCGTGTCGCGAGCGGGGCACGTGACCGATCTCGACGGCGTCCGGGGCCGCCGACACCTGGACTTGCTGCCCTATGCCACCGCGAAAGGTGAGGCCAAGAGCACCGTTGAGCCGGACAACCCGTTCACGAGCGGACATACCCTCGCAGGCAGCATCGGCATCGACGCAAAATGGGGCGTGTCGAGCAACGTGACTGTGGATGCGACGGTCAACCCTGACTTCGGCCAGGTCGAGGTGGACCCGGCCGTCGTCAACCTGTCGGCGTTCGAGACGTTCTACGACGAGAAGCGGCCGTTCTTCATCGAGGGATCCGAGGTGTTCAGCCGGTTTGGCCGGAACGGGGCGTCCAGTTCCTGGGGATTCAATCGAGCGAATCCGACCCTGTTCTATTCACGCCGGATTGGCCGCGCGCCGCAGGGTTCGGCCAGTGGGGATTTCGTCGATGCGCCGGGGTCGACGACGATTCTCGGGGCGGCGAAGATCACGGGCAAGACGACCAGCGGATGGACGTTCAATCTGATTGATGCGGTGACCTCGGCCGAGCGGGCCGATGTCGCCACCGGCTCGGCACGCAGCCGCGTCGAGATCGAACCGCTGACCAACTACGTGGCGGCGCGCGCGTATCGCGACCTGGGCCGGCGCGGGGGAATCGGGATGCTCGCGACACTGGTGAATCGGAGTCTGCAGACTGACAGCCTTCGAGATCGCCTCGTTGATGAGGCGTACGTCATCGGTGTGGACGGCCACGCCTTCCTCAGCAGCGGGCGCGACTACGTCGTGACGGGTGCCCTGTCGGCCAGCCGCGTCGCGGGTTCCCCGGCCGCGATCTCACGGCTCGAACGGGCGTCAGCGCGTTACTTCCAGCGTCCGGACGCGACACACCTCACGTTTGATCCGGCGGCGCAGGCACTGACGGGCTGGAATCTCCAGACGGACTTCACGAGAAACACGGGCAGTCTTCGGCCGGCCGCATCATTCTGGGCGGTCAGCCCCGGCTATGAGGCCAATGATGTCGGGTACATGAACACGGCGGATCGGATGGGCATGCACGCCGGTGCCCTTTGGCTCAAGCCGACACCCGATCGCTTCAGCCGATCCCGAAACCTGATTGCCGTCAAGTGGTACGTGTGGAACTTCGCGCACGAGAAGATGAGTGACGGAGCTTACCTCAGCGGCTCAACCACCTTCCGGAATTACTGGTCGGTTAATGTGACAGGGATACACGTCATGACCGCGTTCGACGACCGCCTGACGCGGGGCGGACCGATGATGCGCGACCCGGGTGGCAGCAACTACACCGCCTCGGTCAGCACCGACAGCCGAAAGTTGCTCGTCTTCAACGTGAATGGCAGTTACTCGACAGCCTCATCGAACTCGTGGGATTCGTCGGGCTCCGTGACCGTCACCGCGAAACCGATCCCCGCCCTGACCGTTGAGCTCGGCCCTTCGCTGCTGCGGTCGTTCGGCGTGGCGCAGTACGTAACGACATCGCTCGATGCGGCCGCCTCGGCGACCTTCGGCCGGCGAGATGTGTTTGGCGAGATCGACCAGACCGAATGGTCCATGACGACGCGCGTCAATCTCATGGTCAGCCCGCGGATGTCGCTGCAGGTGTTCGCGCAGCCCCTGCTCTCGGTTGGCCGGTACAGCAACTTCAAGCAGGCCGCGGCGCCGCGGACCTTCACCTTCCAACGGTACGGCGTTGATCTCGGTACGATCGGCTTCGATCCGATCTCGGGCACGTACAACGTCAACCCGGCCGGCAGCGACGGCGGGACGCCGTTCTCGTTTGGCGACCCGAATTTCAATTTCAAGTCACTTCGCGTCAACGCCGTCTTCCGGTGGGAATTCAAGCCAGGCTCGACCGTCTACCTCGTGTGGACGCAGCAGCGCGAAGACTACGCCCGGCCGGGACAGTTTGCCTTTGGTTCGGACATGTCCAGCCTGGTTGGCGCTCCCGCCGACAACGTCGTGATGGCCAAAGTGAGCTACTGGTTCAGCCGGTAGCATCCACGTTCTTCGGCACGGACCTCCGCTTCCAGAGCAGGTAGATCGCCGGATACACCAGCAACTCCATCGCGAAGGACGTGACCAACCCGCCCACCATGGGCGCCGCCACGCGTTTCATGACGTCGGCACCCGTGCCCATCGACCACATGATCGGCATCAGACCCATCATGGCGGCCGCCACCGTCATCATCTTCGGGCGCACGCGCTTGACCGCGCCGTGAATGATGGCCGTGTGCAAGTCCTCCCGCGTGGCCAGCCGCCCCTTCACTCGCGCCTCTTCGTACGAGAGGTCGAGGAACAACAGCATGAAGACGCCGGTTTCGGCATCGAGGCCCATGAGCGCGATCATGCCCACCCACGCGGCGATCGACACGTTGTAGCCGAGCACGTACATCAGCCACACCGCGCCCACGACAGAGAACGGCACGGCCAGCATCACGACGGACGCCTTGAAGGCGGACTTCGTGTTCATGTAGAGCAGGAAGAAGATCAGGAACAGCGTGATCGGGACAACCACCTTCAGCCGCTCGCGCACCCGCAGCATGTTCTCGTACTGGCCGCTCCACTCGAGCGAGTAGCCGCTCGGCAGCGTCAACTTCGCGGCGACCGCTGCGCGGGCGCGCTCCACATAGCCTCCCACGTCGCTATCCGTCATATCCACGAACACGTAGCCGGCGAGCAGCCCGTTCTCGTTGCGAATCATCGATGGGCCGGTCAAGGTGCGTATGGCGGCCACCTGCGCCAATGGGATCTGCGCGCCAGACGGCGTCATCACCAGCACCTGGCCGAGGCGATCGAGATCGTCGCGCAAGGCGCGGGGGTACCGGACGTTGACCGGGAACCTCGCGCGGCCCTCGATCGTAGTGGTGACATTTTCGCCGCCGACCGCCGACATGATGACATCCTGCACCGCGCCCACCGACAAACCGTACCGGGCCAGCGCCTCCCGATTCAGATCGAAATCAACGAAGTACCCGCCGGCGGCGCGCTCCGCGAACACGCTGCGCGTGCCCGGCACGGCGCGGAGGATCTCCTCGAGGCGCGCTCCGATAGCCTCAATCTGCTTCACGTCGGCACCGAACACCTTGATGCCCACCGGCGTCCGCACGCCGGTGGTGAGCATGTCGATCCGCGCCTTGATGGGCATGGTCCAGGCATTCGTCGTGCCGGGGATCTTCAAGGCGGCATCCATCTGATCGGTGAGTTCGGTCCAGGAGATGCGGTCCGCCCAGATGCGGCGCAACAGGAACGCCTGGAGCCACTCGGGCGCCCGGTCGGAGTACCAGCGCACTTTCGGCCGCCACTCGGCCGGCGGCTTCAGGATGACTGTCGTCTCCATCATCGAGAACGGCGCGGGATCGGTCGACGTCTCCGCGCGGCCGGCTTTGCCGAACACCGACACGACCTCAGGAAACGACTTAAGAATCCGATCCTGCGTCTGGAGCAGTCGACTCGCCTCGCTCACCGAAATGCCCGGCAGCGTCGTCGGCATGTACAGGATCGTGCCTTCGTTCAGCGCCGGCATGAATTCGTGTCCCAGCTTCTGGTAGATCGGGATCGTGGACACGACAATCAGCACGGCCGTCACGATCGTCGCCTTGGGAAAGCGCAGCACCAGGCGGCATGCAGGCTCATAGATCCAGAACAGCATCCGGCTGATCGGGTGCTTCTCTTCCGCGTAGTAACGGCCCACCGTCACCTGCCCGACCAGCCACGACAGGAATCGGGGACGCCAGGTCGGGAAGTCCATCCGTGTGAAGAGCATGCGGAGGGCCGGATCGAGTGTCACCGCGAGCATCGCCGCGATGAACAGCGTGAGGTTCTTGGTCCAGGCAAGCGGCGTGAACAGGCGGCCTTCCTGATCCACCAAGGTGAAAATCGGCAGGAACGCCACCGCGATCACCAGCAGCGAAAAGAACACCGACGGGCCCACTTCAAGCAGCGCCTCGAGCCGCACGGCGTGATAGTCGCCCTGGCGCCCGCCTTCCTGCCAGAGTTCGAGCTTCTTGTACGCGTTCTCGACCTCCACGATGGCCCCGTCTACCAGCACGCCGATGGAGATGGCGATGCCCGCCAGCGACATGATGTTCGACGAAATGCCCATCATCCGCATGGGAATGAACGCCAGCAGCACGGATACGGGAATTGTGATGATCGGGACGATGGCCGACGGGATGTGCCAGAGGAAAAGCAGAATGACGAGGCTGACGATGGCGATCTCCATGAGGAGCTCGTGGCGGAGATTGGCAATCGACTCGTCGATCAACTGCGACCGATCGTACGTGGTCACGAACCGGACGCCCTTCGGAAGGGACGTCTCGAGTTCCTTGAGGCGCGCCTTGACTCGTCCGATGACCTCGCGCGCGTTCTCCGCGTGGCGCATGACGATGATGCCGCCGACCGCCTCGCCGGTGCCGTCCAGATCAGAGACGCCGCGGCGCATTTCGGGACCGATGGCGACGTTGGCGACGTCGCGCAGAAGCACGGGCGTGCCGAGTGCGTCGGTCTTGAGCACAATCTGTTCAAGGTCGCCCTTCGACTTGACGTATCCACGCCCGCGGACCATGAACTCCTTGCCCGCGAGCTCCAGCAGGCGGCCGCCGACCTCACTGTTGCTGGTCCGCACCGCGTCGGAGACGTCCATCACCGCAAGGTCATACGTCTTCAGGCGGTTCGGATCGACGGTGACCTGGTACTGCTGGACAAACCCGCCAATCGAGGCAACCTCAGCGACTCCCGGCACCGATTGCAGCCGGTAGCGCAGGTTCCAGTCCTGGAGCGTCCGAAGATCGGCCAGCGACTGCGTGCCCGAATCGTCGACCAGCGCATACTGGAACACCCAGCCGACCCCCGTCGCGTCGGGGCCGATCTCGGTCTTCACGCCGCTCGGGAGCAGCGGCTGAATCTTCGACAGGTACTCGAGCACGCGGCTGCGCGCCCAGTAGATGTCGGTGCCGTCCTGGAAGATGACGTAGACGTAGCTGAAGCCGAAGTCCGAGAACCCGCGGATCGTCTTCACCTTCGGCGTGCCGAGCATCGCCGAGACGATCGGGTACGTGACCTGATCCTCGATGATGTCGGGGCTGCGGTCCCACCGCGAGTAGATGATGACCTGGGTGTCCGACAGATCCGGGATGGCGTCGATCGGAATGTGCTGCAGCGTGTAGACGCCGTAGGCCACGACGACCGCCGTGGCGAGCAGCACCAGAAGCCGGTTATGGGCGCTGAAGCGGATGATGGCGTGAATCATGGCCGATCCTCAACGCTTCTGGCGGCCTGGCGCCGCCTGCGACGTGAGGGCCGAGATGGCGGCATTCAAGCTCGACTCCGAGTCGAGGAGGAAGTTGGCGGCGGTCACGACGCGGTCGCCTTGTGCCAGGCCCCGCAGCACCTGGTAGCCGTCCGGGATTCTGACGCCGACTTCGACCTCCCGGGGTTCGAGGGCGCCGTCGGGGCGGTCGAGAAACACGAGTTTGCGATCCCCCGTGTCGATAATCGCGCTGTCGGGCACGACCAGGCCCATGCCCATGTCGGTGTGCAGGCGGACATCCGTGTACATGTCGGGCTTGAGCGCACCGTTGGCGTTGTTGACCTCGATCCGAACCTTGATCGTGCGGGTCTTCTCCTCAACCGTCGGGGCGACATTCGTGACCGCGCCGCGCCACGCCGTTCCCGGCTGGTACGACAGCGTCACGTCGGCCATCATCCCGAGCCGTACTGTCGACAGATCCGATTCGTAGACGTCGGCGAGCACCCACACGCGCGAGAGATCGGCGAGATCGAAGAGCGTGTCTGCTGGCATCACGCGCATGCCGAGAACGACGTTCTTCTGAACGACGTACCCGTTGACCTCGGAGTACAGGTCGAAGGTGCGCCTGACCGTGCCGGTGCGTTCGACCTCGGCGATGTCCTGCGGGCGGATGTCCCACTGGAGCAGGCGTTGTCGGGCCGCCTCCAGCAGGTCCGCGCTGCCCTGCGCCACCGACGGGATCACGCTCGACCCGAGCTGCTTCCGCGCCCGCAGCGCGAGCAGGTACTCCTGCTGGGTCGCGACCAGGTCCGGGCTGTAGATCGCCAGCATGGGGTCGCCCTTCTTCACGTACATGCCCGTGAAGTCGACGTACAGGCGTTCGACCGTGCCCTCGAACCTGGTGTGGAAGTGGGCGAGGCGCCGCTCGTCCGCTGTCACACGGCCCACGGTCCGAAGCGTCTTTTCGATGCGCATCAGGCGAACGTCCGCACTGCGGAGGCCCAACAGGTTGCGTCGTTCAGGCGTCAGCGACACGAGCGCCCGCCCGGCCACGGCGCCGGCTGACGCCGCGGTCTCGTCCTCGTAGACCGGCAGAAAGTCCATGCCCATGCTGTCCTTCGAGGGTGTGTCTGAGTGGACGCTCGGGTCCATCGGCGATCGGTAAAACAGGATTCGGCGGCTTCCGGTCGCGGGCGCCGCCTGGGCCGCTGGCGCCGGTTGGGTAGCGGGCTCGATCGGCACCAGCCTCATGCCGCAGATCGGGCAGTCGCCTGGAACATCCGACACCACCGTGCGATGCATCGGGCAGTGGTACTTCGCCGCGTGTGCACCAGCCGCAGGCGTTCCAGACTGGGCCGCCCGGCGGCAGCCGGCCCACGTCAGGCCACCGGCCACGATCATCACCAGCACCGCTGCGACCATTCCGTTTCGTGTGATCCGTTTCATCGTCATTACTCCTGGCGCCCTGCCATGCCCCCACCCATCGCACCCGGCACTCCGGATGGCTGGGCCGCGGTCACGGCCCCGACTGCCGCCATTTCTGGTGACGCCTCGAGGCTGGCTTCCTTGATGCTTGCGAGCAGTCGTGCGTGGTCGGTGATGAGGGTCTCCCGTGTCCAGCGGTCCGCATAGAGGGATGTCATCGCCTCGAGCACCGACACAAACGGCACGCGGCCGGACTGGTAATTGGCGATCGCGGCCTCGACCGTCATGCGGTCCTGCGGGACAATGCCCTGATCGTAGAGGTCGACGATCTTCTCGGCGGTCCGGGCTCGCGTGTATCGTTCCTGCGTCCGCAAACGCAACTGCAGTTCAATCGACTCAATCACCCGGTCGTCGCGTTCTGACCGCAGCTGCGATTCGGCAACGGCGCTTTGGCGTTTCGCCTTGTTGAACGGCCAGCTCACCCCGACGCCGGCCAGCCACATCGGACTCAGGCCCCCCCGGTTCATGTAGCTGGCTTGAACGGAGAAGTCGGGCTTGAAGTCGAGCTTGGCAAGGGCGAGGACCGACCGCTCCGTGGCCACGGCGAGTCTGGCCGCGGCGAGGTCCGGGCTGGAGGTGCGGGCCTGTTCGATCATGTCTGGCAGCGATGCGGTCATCGGGTGAAGTGCGAGCTTGGCTGACGTTTCGATGCGTGCCTCGATCGGCCGCGCCAGGAGACGATTCAGCTCAGCGAGCCGCAATTCCGCTTCGGATGCCTGTTCGATTGCGCGCTGTTCGATGCGGGTCACTTCGACCTGGACGCGCAGCACGTCCTGCTGGGCGCCCTCGCCGACGGCGTAGCGCGCCCTGGTGACCACCTCCACCTGCCGCCACAGTTCGCGTTGTTCCTTCGTGAGCTCGGCCAGTTCGCGAGCGAGGAGCAGCCCGTAGTAGGCGCGCGTCACAGCGGCCTCAATCGCGAGCCTCGTACGGGTCAGCTGCGGCTCGCCCTGGCGGGCTTCGCTCATCGCCACCTCCATGCGCTGCTGTCGCTTACCCGGGTAGGGCAGCTCCTGACTCGCCATCAACCCAAGCGTCGTCATTGGCATGCTGCCGAGGCTCGGTGCCCAGCCGTCGTTCGTCAAGATCAAAGAGACCATCGGATCGGGCAGTGCGCCGACTTGACCCGGGCGAGCGTGCGCCGCCTTGATAGCCGCCTGTGCGGCGGCCACGTCAGGATTGCGCGCCAACGCCTCGGCGACTAGCGCCTCCAGGACCGGATCGGCTCCGGGCTGAGGCCGGGCGTCCTGGCCTGCGGCGGCCCACGGCGCCACGAGCAGCAGCGTCACCACTACCGCCGGAATCACTTTCCGAATCGAGACCGCGTTCATGAATCCTCCACGCCGCGACGGCGGACCCGTCACCCCGTACGCGGCAGGCGCCGGCGTACGAAACCTGTTACACACACGCAATGAGAAACAGCAGGGCAAGCCGAAGGACAGGCACTCCTCCGGCGTCAGGGCGAATCAGACGCGCAAGATTCGGACAGGTGGGGATGAACCGCACGTCAACGCCTTCACAGGGCGGGCATCGATGCGGGCGTCGCACGTGGCGACCGGCGTCGAGACGAACAGGGGCGGCGCGACAACCACGACATCGGGAGACGTCGCGGCGCGCGGCACGAGCTCAATGTGGCAGCACGTCATCCCGGTTCCGCCGACCACCGGCGCGTGGCGATGGCAGCAGCTTTGGGATTCGGGCTGATGAGTGGGGGAATCGGGGCCCCTGTCGCGGCAGAGACAGACGCCAGCCGTGGCGTTGAGCATCGCCACCGCCAGGTACGCAATCGCGGCGCACCGAAGAACCCGCCACATGCTCCAATACGAGCATGGAGCGCGAGCTGGTGTCAAGTTCTGCCGTACACGAACGACCCCGGCCGGCAGAAGCCGGCCAGGGTCGTGAGAGGAGCATCCAGGTGCCGCGCGCGCCCGGGAAGAGCGACTACTTCAATTGCGTCAGCAACTTTGCGATCTCGTCCACCACCTGTTTGGCCATCGTCATGTTCTGCTTGGTCGTGTCGTCCGCAGTGGCGGCGGTGGGCCCGGCCATCTCGAGGAACTTGGTCATGTCGCCCTGCGCCGCGATCAGGTGCGTCTTGATTTCGGCCGTCTTGGTCTTGTCGATGGTCCCGGCGAAGTGCCGCGACGCGACGCCCCGGTAGTAGTAGCCGGACGCTTCCTCCGGGAACCGCGTGACGGCGAGGTTGAAGTACTTGTAGGCCTCGTCTGACTTGGAGGCTCGCAGCAGCATGAACCCCGGGTCGTTGAGGTCGAGCGGATCGGTGATTTGCGTCAGATCGATCGAAGAGTAGACCTGCCACGCTTCAGCGTACTGCTTCGCCTTGATGTACTCCGTGCCGAGATAGGTCTTGACGCGCACGTCAGTCGGGTTCGCCGTGACATACAGCTGCAGCTCGGCGGCGGACTCGGCGAACTTGCCTTCCATGTCCAGGCACTGCGAGAGCGCCAGATGCAGGCGATTGTACGTGGGATAGGTCGCGAGCAGCTTCGCATAGACCGCCTTGGCTTCGGCAACCTTCTTCTGTCCGATCAGGGCCCGTGCCTGATCATTGCCGTACGGCACCGCGAAGCTGGGATCGGTGCCCTCTTTGGTCATCTTCAGTTCGATGAGGGGTTCCTTGACCTTGCCGCCGACCTGAACCGGGATCATTCGCGGGTCGAACCCGTCCTTCCAGTACTGCAGCGACCACATGCCTTCGGCGATGTTCTGGAGTCTCCATTCTCCCTTGGCGTCGGTCACGACCTCGGGACCCGCATTGGCGGGAATGAACTGGAACTTGATCGTCACGCCCGGGACGAGCTTTCCCGCCTCGTCGATGACTCTGCCGCCCATCCTGCCCTTGCCGTGCCAGCCTGGCGCCGCCGCCGCGGCCGGAGCCTGCGTCTGAGCCATGCCCGCGCCGACAGAGATGAAGAACGCGATGATGGCAAATCGGAAAATCCTGACCATTGCTTCCTTGTCCCTTCAGAATGCCTGGCGAACGCGACCACAGCCCCTCTCCCAGCCCGTGCGTTCCCGAATGTGTTCGGACTGGACATCGACGACGAAACCGCCGCGCGCCATCGACGGGCGACGCGCGTCTGGCGCCGTCGCCGCGGCGCCGGTCCCAGTACGATATTGGAGTCCGCGTCCGGAGGCAATACCTTGATGGCATAATGGCTCTCTGGCCCGCTGCCGGGCCTGTCGAGGGACCGTTATGAACCGACGCCTTGCAGTGCTGTTGTTGCTGATGTCCGTGTCAATCACCGCACAATCCGGAACCCTCAAGTACCCCGACGCGAAGAAGGTGGCGCAGGTCGACAACTTCTTCGGCACGATGATCGCGGATCCGTATCGCTGGCTTGAGGATGCCGACGCGCCGGACACCCGAGCGTGGATCGAGGCCGAGAACACGATCACGTTCGGGTATCTCGACCAGATCCCCGAGCGCGCGCGCATCAAGGCGCGGCTTATGAAGCTCTGGAACTACGAGCGCTACAGCGCGCCATCGCGCGAAGGCGACTGGTACATATTCAGCAGGAACGACGGTCTTCAGAATCAGTCGGTCATCTACAAGACGAAGGCGCTCGATGTGGCGCCAGAGGTGCTGCTCGATCCGAACACTCTCTCGGCTGATGGCACCGTGGCGCTTGGCGAGAAGTCGTTTTCCGAAGACGGCCGCTACATGGCCTATTCGATCGCGGCGGCCGGGTCCGACTGGCAGGAGTGGAAGATCCGGGAGGTCGCCACCAACAAGGACCTGCCGGAGACGCTCAAGTGGTCGAAGTTCAGCGGGGCGGCCTGGCTCAAGGACGGATCCGGCTTCTACTACTGCCGGTACGACGCGCCCACCGACCGGAACCTGCTTCAGGCGGTCAACAAGAACCAGAAACTCGTCTTCCACAAGGTCGGGACGCCGCAGGACGCCGACGTGATGGCGTACGAGCGGCCAGACAAGCCCGACTGGGGCTTTGCCGCCGACGTGACTGACGACGGGCGGTTCCTGCTGGTGTACCAGACCGAGGGCACCGACAACCGCAACCGGGTGTTTGTGCGCGACCTGAAGAATCCTCTCGGCCGGATCGAGCCGTTTCTCAACGATTTCGACGCGGCGTACACCGTCGTGGGCAATGACGGCGACATGTTCTACGTGCTCACCAACAATGACGCGCCACGGTACCGGCTGGTCTTCATCAACCGCAAGAGCGGGGCTGCCGGTGCGATGACGGTGATCCCGGAGGCGCGCGGACGGGACGTGCTCGAGAGCGTCACGATGATCAACGACCAGTTCGTGACGATCTGGATGACCGACGCGAAGAGTGCGGTGCGCGTCTACGAACTCGACGGATCCAATCCAAAGGAGATCACGCTTCCGGGGATCGGGTCTGTCCCGGAACTGCGCGGGCGCCGGAAGCACCAGGAGGCGTTCTACGCCTTCACGTCGTTCACGTATCCCACGACGATCTACCGGTACAACTTTGGGAAGGAAACCAGCACCGTCTTCAAGAAGCCCAGCGTGGATTTCGATTCAAGCCGGTACCAGACCGAGCAGGTGTTCTACGCATCGAAGGACGGCACGAAGATCCCGATGTTCATCACGCACGCCAGGTGGGTGACGAGGAACGGGCGCAATCCGACGGAACTGTACGGCTACGGCGGTTTCAACATCAGTTCGACGCCGGCCTTCTCGCCGGCCACGGCCGCCTGGCTCGAAATGGGTGGCGTGTATGCGGTCGCCAACCTTCGGGGCGGCGGGGAGTACGGCCAGGCCTGGTACGACGGAGGGCGGCTGAAGAACAAGCAGAACGTGTTCGACGACTTCATGGCCGCCGCCGAGTACCTGATCCATGAGAAGTACACGTCCACGCCGAAACTCGCGATCGCCGGCGGGAGCAATGGCGGCCTGCTGGTGGGCGCTTGCCTGACGCAGCGCCCCGATTTGTTTGGGGCGGCGCTGCCGGCGGTCGGCGTGATGGACATGCTGCGCTACCACAAGTTCACCATTGGCTGGGCCTGGAAGTCCGACTACGGCGATCCCGACACGAAGGAGGGCTTCGAGATCAACATCAAGTATTCGCCGCTGCACAACATCAAGCCCGGCACGAAGTACCCTGCAACGCTCGTGACGACTGCCGATCACGACGATCGCGTCGTGCCCGCCCACAGCTTCAAGTTCGCGGCCACTCTTCAGGCCGCGCAGGCGGGAACCGCTCCCGTGCTGATCCGCATCGAGACGAAGGCCGGGCATGGCGCCGGCAAGCCGACGGCCAAGCAGATCGAGGAACGCGCCGATGTGTTCGGATTCCTGGTGAGGGAACTGAAGATGACGCTGCCGGGGACGTTTGCCCCGGCTGTCGCGAAGTAGCGCCGCTCGGGCGGGCGAGCGGCCGGGGGAATGGACATGCTTCGTTGTCATGGCGTCACAATTGGGATTCGGCAGATTCGTTTCACGCTTCTTGCCACGGCGGTTGCGTGGGTCGTGCTCGCGGCGATGACGCCCGGTCAGACTGGCGGAGGCCAGACCATCGCGGGAAGCTGGCGGGTCTACTCCGAGCGTCTCTTCTACGACCGCGGCGGCGCCGGGACCACCATTACGGCTGTTTCCACGAGGTTGGAGATCCTCCCGGACGGCACGTGGACGTTCGGCAGTTCCAACGGGAAGTGGCGGATCGCGCCCATTGCGGTCGGCGACTGGAAACGTTGGGGCACCAAGCCGTACGGCCCGACGCGCAGGGCCGTGTTCGAGGGCTGGCACCCCGGCACCGCGGATGGGCCGATCGAGGAGGAACCGGGCCGCGTGAACTTCGTGTGGGTGATCTACCACGCGGATCCCCCAGTGGTGCGTGCGCCGGGCACGGTGCAGATGAAGTTCGGCCGTTGAGCGAACCGGGCGCTTCCGTCTTGCGCTCCGCTGGACCATCCTGGATAGTCGTGCCTTACATCGGGAGTTGTCACACATGATCAGTTCGAAGTCCATCGTTGTGCTTGCCTGTCTGGCCGTTGCCGGCTGCGCGACAGCAGCTTCGGCGCAAATCGATGCGCGGATGCTGCGCTATCCGGCGGTCTCAAAGAACCAGATTGCCTTCGTGTACGCGGGTGATATCTGGCTCGTCTCGAAGAAGGGCGGCACGGCCGTGCGACTCAGCTCGCCGCCCGGTGAGGAATCGTTCCCACGGTTTTCTCCTGACGGAACGAAGATTGCTTACAGCGCCTCGTACGACGGCAACACCGATGTCTACGTGATTCCGGCTGCCGGCGGCGAACCCGTGCGTCTCACCCATCATCCGATGGGTGACCGCGTGATCGGGTGGACACCGGACGGCACGCGGGTCCTGTTCGCGTCTGGCCGCGAGAGCGGCCGCCAGCGCTTCAGCCAGTTCTTCACGGTCGGCGTCGAGGGAGGTCTGCCCGAGAAACTCCCCGTCCCGTACGGCGAATTTGGCACGTACTCCCCTGACGGCAGGCAGTTCGTCTACATGCCGATGTCACAGGACTTCCGAAACTGGAAGCGGTACCGCGGCGGGTGGGCGCCGGATCTGTGGCTCTTCGATTTGAAGACGTTCGCGTCGAAGAACATCACTGCCAACGAGGCCAACGACGCGCAGCCGATGTGGCACGGCGATACGATCTACTTCCTCTCGGACCGCGGCGCAAACCAGCGCAACAACATCTGGGCCTACAGCGTGACGAGCGGGAAGGTGCGCCAGGTCACCCGGTTCGATGACTTCGACATCACGTTCCCCTCGCTCGGCCCGGACGGCATCGTCTTCCAGGCCGGCGGACGGTTGTACTTTCTCGATCTCGCCACGGAAAAGCCGGCGGAAGTTCCGGTGAGCGTCGTCACCGACGAAGCGACGCTCAGACAACGGACCGCGAAAGTGGAACCGCTCATCCAGAATGCCGCCGTGTCGCCAACCGGCAAGCGCGCCGTGTTCGAGGCGCGCGGCGACGTGTTGACGGTGCCGGCGGAATTCGGCGCCGTCGTCAACATGACCCGTTCGTCGGGCGTGGCGGAGCGCTATCCGCGGTGGTCCCCCGATGGAAAGACCCTTGCGTACTGGAGCGATCGCAGCGGCGAGTACGAGCTGACCCTGCGTCCGGCGGATGGGACGGGTCCGGAACAGACCGTCACCAAACTCGGTGCGGGGTTCCGCTACCCGCCGCAGTGGTCGCCCGACAGCAAGAAGTTGGCGTTCATCGACCAGGCAATGCGCATCCGCATTCACGACCTCGACGGGAACCGCACGACCGCAATCGACCAGTGCCCCGACTGGATCGCGCATGACGGCCTCGAGAACTTCCGCTTCCAGTGGTCGCCCGACTCACGGTGGCTGACCTACGCTCGGCCGACGGCCAGCGCCAACAGCGCGGTGTTCCTGTACGACACGAAGGCGGCAAAACTGCACCAGGCGACGACCGGCTATCTGAACGACACGCAGCCGACTTTCGATCCGGAAGGGAAGTACCTGTTCTACGCGTCGGATCGTGAGTTCGAGCCGGTCTACGGCAGCTTCGACAACAGCTGGACGTATCCGAATCCGACGCGGCTGGTGGTCCTTCCGCTGCGGAAGGACGTCACGTCTCCACTGGCCGCGCGCAACGACGTGGAGAATGCGGCCCCCGATGCCGGCAACAAGCCGGCTGACAAGAAGGGACAGCCGGCCGGGAAGACCGACAAGCCGGAGGACAAGCAGGGCGAGCAGCCGAAGCCGGACGACAAGAAGGAAGAAGCGAGCCCGGCGGCGCCGGCCAGCGTCGAGATCGACCTCGACGATTTTGAATCGCGCGCCATCGTACTGCCCCCCAAGGCGGGCAGTTACGCCGACCTGCAGGCGATCAAAGGCAAGTTGCTGTACCGGCGCCTGCCACGGGCCGGCTCCGGCGAGGAGAAGAGCCCGATCGTGTACTTCGATCTCGCCGAGCGCGAGGAGAAGACGGTCCTGGACGAAGCCGGCGGGTTCGAGGTGACCTTCGACGGCAAGAAGATGCTCGTGGCGAGCAAGCGGAAGTTCGCCATTCTCGACATCAAGCCGGCGCAGAAATTCGAGAAGCCCCTGGCGACCGCCGACATGGAAGCACCGGTGGATCCCCGCGCCGAGTGGCGCCAGATCTTCGCCGACGTCTATCGCTTCGAGCGCGATTTCTTCTACGACCCGAACATGCACGGCGTGGACTGGGCCGCGTTGCGGACGCGCTACGGCCGGCTGCTGGACGAGGCGGTGACGCGCTGGGACGTGGATTTCCTGATCGGTGAGTTCATCGGCGAGCTGAATGCGTCGCACACGTATCACGGCGGCGGCGACATAGAACAGGCGCCGCAGCGGTCGGTCGGCCTGCTCGGGGTGGACTGGGAGCTTGCCGGTGGCGCGTATCGCATCAAGCAGATCGTCCGCGGGGGGCCGTGGGACGCCAGCGTGCGCTCGCCGCTCGACGAGCCCGGTCTCAACGTCAAGCCGGGCGAGTACGTCCTCGCGGTGAACGGCGTGGCCATCGACGCCAGGACCGATCCCTGGGCCGCGTTCCAGGGCCTGGGTGACAAGACGGTCGTGCTGACGGTGAACGCGACGCCTTCGACGACGGGCGCGCGGCAAGTGGTCGTGAAGTGTCTCTCCAGCGAGGTCGAGTTGCGCTTTCGCGCGTGGATGGAGCAGCGCCGGCAGATCGTCGACAAGGCGACCGGCGGCAAGGTCGGCTACATCTACGTGCAGAGCACCGGCGTGGACGCGCAGAACGAGCTCATGCGGCAGTTCATGGCGCAGTGGAAGAAGGACGGCCTCGTCATCGACGAGCGGTGGAACAGCGGCGGGCAGATCCCGGACCGCTTCATCGAGCTGCTCAACCGTCCCATCCTGGCGTACTGGGCCGTCCGCGACGGCGCGAGCCAGCAGTGGCCTCCGGTCGCGCACCGCGGGCCCGAGGTCATGCTGATTAACGGATGGAGCGGATCAGGCGGCGACGCGTTTCCCACGTACTTCCGCGAGGCTGGTCTCGGGCTGCTCGTCGGCACGCGGACGTGGGGCGGCCTGATCGGCATCAGCGGCGCACCGTCGCTGGCCGACGGCGGTAGCGTCACCGTCCCGACGTTCCGGATGTACGATCCGAAGGGGCAATGGTTCGCCGAAGGACACGGCGTCGAGCCGGATATCAGCGTGGAAGACGATCCTACCGAGCTCGCCAAGGGCGTCGACCCGCAGTTGCAGCGAGCCATCAAGGAAGTGATGGATCGCGTGGCGGCGGCGCCGAAAGGACCGGCACGTCCCGCGTACGAGAAGCGAATCCCCAAGGGCGGCGTCCAATAGAACACGGCCTATAATGAAGGCACACGCATCCCGCGCCGGGCAACCTCCCGGGCCGTCGTGGTGGCCACGCGGCTCTCGTGGGAATGGCGATCACGACACCCGGAGCCGATCCGGCAGGAGGACAATCCGATATGCGAACCCGTTCTGTCGCGCTGCTGAGCGCAATTCTCGTGCTGACCTCAACATTCGGCCTCAGCGCCGACGTCAAGTCGCAGCAGAAGACCCAGATCAAGTTGGAAGGCGTGCTCGGCAGCGTTGCCGGGATGTTCGGCGGCAAGGCCATGAAGGAGGGCACGGTCACGACCATCGCCGTCAAAGGGAACCGGCGGATGTCGACCACCGACACGAGCGCGGAACTGGTCGATCTGGATGCCGAGAAGGTGTATCGCCTCGATCTGCGCGCCAAGACGTACACGGTCAAGACGTTCGACGAAATGCGCGCCGAGTTCCAGAAAGCGATGGCCAAGGGAAAGCAGGAGGCCTCCCGGGAGAAGTCCGACGCCAAGCAGCCGGAGATGGAGTTCAACGTCGACATCAAGAAGACCGGCGAGAAGAGACTGGTTGCGGGCGCCTCGTGTGATCAGGTCATCATGACGCTGACGGTGCACGAGAAGGGCAAGACCGTCGAGGATGCGGGCGGCATGATTCTTACATCGGACATGTGGATGGCGCCGAAGGTTCCCGCGCTGCAGGAGCACATGGCGTTCGAGATGAAGTACTTCCAGAAGCTCTATGGCGATCAGGCCGTGCCGGCTGCGCGCGATCTGGCACAGGTGATGGCCACGTACCCCGGGATGAAGGACGCGATGGCGCGCATCCAGTCAGAAGGCCAGCGGCTCGATGGCACGCCGATGTTGACCACGATGACGGTGGCTGGCGCGTCGGGCCCAGGCGGCTCCGACACGCGGGCCAACAAGGACAGCGGCGGCGGCAGCCCGATCGGAGGCGCGTTAGGCGGACTGCTCGGCCGGAAGAAGAAACCTGAGCCGGCGGCGGAAGGCACGGCTGGCGCTCCAGGCGCCAAGACGCGCACCACAATCCTGACAACGGTCACCGAGGTGTTGTCGATTGAGACAGCCGTAGCAGCTGGCGACGTGGAAATCCCGGCCGGCTTCAAGCAGAGGTAGCGATTAGATAGAAACAGGCCGGACCGCCCGTCGGGACGATCCGGCCTGTTCCCACACCTACCGCCTGACCCCGGTTGCCACGGGGGGCGTCCTTACTGTCTGACCAGTTGACCGCGCAGAACGCCGGCCGTGTTCAGCCCCGAGTAGAGGTTGAAGTAGTACCCGGCCGGGTTGGCGAGAATCCCGCTGGCGACAGCCGACGTCACAGTCACGCCGTTGATGGTGATGAGCACTGTACCGGTCGGGCTCAGAATTGGAGCCGTCTGCGATATCGGAAGCGCCACCACCGGCGCCCCAAGCGCGCCAGCCGCTCCCTGGTGGACGTAGCCCGCCACAATGGCTGACCCGTTGTCGAGCGGGTACGGGAGCACGCCCTGCGTCAACAGGCCTCTGAGAGAGAGGGAGAAGCTCGCCGTGTAGTCGCCGCCAGTTGTCGGCGTCATCGTCATCTGGAGCGATCCGGTCGCGCCGGCTTCAAGAGCCGTGGCGCCACCGAGATAACCCGCCGGCGGCACGTTTGACGCGCCTGCCAACTGGGCCACAAGTGTGACCAACCCGGTCGGCACCGCAGGGCTGATGCTCTTGTCGCAGCCAGCCGCCACAAGACTCATCGCGCACACGAGGACCACAAAGCGCTTCATCGTAGGGGACCTCCTCCAGTAGCAGTTTCCAGAAAGTCGAATCATACACGAGGCGGGGGCGCCGAGGCCACCGGATATCGCGCGGGTGGTCAACTCCTCCGTTTCCTTGAAGTTACGGCTCAGGTCAGGGACCCGGCCTGAGCGCTCATCGAATCGGCTTGCCCACATTGAGCTTCTTCGTGGCCGCGATCCGGGCCAGGGTCCTGGCGGAAGGACCAGGCGTGAGGCTCTCAGTCAACCGTCAGGGTCTTACTCAGGTTTCTCGGAAAGTCGGGATCGTGCCCTCGGGCGACGCTCATCTTGTAGGACAACATCTGCAAGGGAATCGTCGCCAGCAGAGGATTGATCAAGGCGCCGGCGGCCGGAAGCGGCACGATATCGTGGGCGTTGCCGGTCAGCCGGCTGTCCGGCTCCGCGATGGCGATGGCGCGTCCGCCCCTGACGGTGACTTCGTTGATGGCGCTGATCAGCAACGGCACATCGTCCGGGCCGACGACGAAGATCACCGGGTAGCCCTCGTCGACGGCGCTGAGCGGGCCGTGCTTGAATTCGGTGCTCAGCATCCCCTCGCAGTGGGCGTACGTGATCTCCTTAAGCTTCAATGCGCCTTCGAGCGCGATGCCGTATGTCAGGCCATAGCCGAGGGTGTAGAGGTCGCTTCTCGGATTGACGCTGGGCAGGATTCGATCGACGTGGGCGTCGGTTGTGTCGATCGTCTGTTCCAGCAGATCCGGCACCGTCCGCAGCGCCTTGGTGTCGTGGCCGCCGATCCGCATCGCCAGATAGAGGAAGGCGAGCACCTGGTTGAGGAAGGTCTTGGTCGCCGGCACGCTGATTTCGTACCCGCACGCCAGCGGCAGGTAGGCGCTCGCATGGTGCGCCAGCGATGAACCCAGCACATTGAGCAGGCCCAGGCACCTGGTGCCCGCTCGTTCGGCGACGTCGAGCGCGCTCAGGACGTCCTTGGTCTCTCCGCTCTGGCTCACAAAAACTACCGCATCGTCTTTGGTGAGTGTGGGCCCGTACTGCGCCACAAACTGCGGGGCCAGCACCGGGATTGCGGACCGGCCGGCGAGCCTGGCCGCGTACACCGCCCCCACCATGCCTGCGTGGTAGCTCGTGCCGCATCCGACGTAGTAGAGATGCTGCGCCGATCGCATGGCGGACGCCATTACGTCCACATGGCGCGACGCCTCGAACAGGTGGAGCAGCTCCCGTGCGACGTCCGGCTGCTCGTGGATCTCCTTGAGCATGAAGTGCTCGTAGCCGCCCTTGACGGCCGCGTCCATGCCCTTGGTGAACACTTCGGGATCGCGCTCGACGCGCGCGCCGTCGGCCACGCTCCAGAGACTGGCGCCACCGGGATCGAGCACGACGATCTCGCCGTCGCGCAGGCGCACGATGCGGGTCGTCAGCGGCAGCAGCGAGGGCAGGTCGGACGAGCAGCACGTAAAACCGTCCCCCAGGCCGACGACCAGGCCTGAGCCCTTCTTGAAAGCGTACAAGCGTTCGTCGTGGACCGACGCGATCACAAACGCGTAGTCGCCCTCGAGCACGTCGTAGGCGCGGCGGATCGCCTCCACCATGTCGAGGCCCTGATTCACGTATCGCTCGACGGCGTGGACGCAGGACTCGCCGTCGTTGGTTGAACGGACGGTCAGGCCCTCGGCGATGAATTCCTGCCTGAGTGCGACGTTATTGACGACATTGCCGTTGTGGGCGCCGACCAGGTCGCCGTCGCTGTCGAGATGCGGCTGCGCGTTGATCTGCGACGGGGCGCCGAACGTGGCCCAGCGGAGCTGGACGATGCCACGGTGGCCTCTCAGCGCCGAGAAACCGAGGCGCGGCGCGACTTCGTCAACCTTGCCGACGTCCTTCCGCAGATCGACGTGACCCGCGCGATCGATGGTCGCGGCGCCCACCGAGTCGTAACCGCGGTAAGACAGACGCCGCGCCGCGCCGAGCAGGATCTCGCCCAGGGGTTGGTCGTCTCGCGTAACGATGCCGAAGATTCCACACATGGTCCGATAGTGTAGCGCGGGATTGCTGGCGGCTGTACGCCGACCCCGCCGGCACACCGTCTACATCATGTGCTTCTTGATCTGGCGGTCGAGGCCGTGGATGTGGGACCGAATCGCTTTGAGTTTCGCGTGATCGTGCGCCTCGACGGCTGCATCCCGCTCCTTCTTCAGGACGCGAATGCGTGCCTTAAGGGCGGCCTTATTGATCCCCACCACATCGTGATGCTCGTGAATGGGGATATTCAAGGCCTTGCAGATCGCAACCAGCAGATGATCCTTGTTCATCTGCGAGTACCCCTGCACGGCGTCATGCTGAATCTCTTTGGCAATCTCGCGCAGATCGAAGACCGTCTTGTCCTTCAGTTCGTGATACGTGTGCGCCATGTCGATGGACCTCATATTCGCAGCCGTCCCGGCTGAGCGGCTCCCGTGGCCGCCGGGCGACTCGAGAATTCAGCGCATTCTACCGTAAATGCCGAGCGTTCACCGACAGGATGCGCGAAACAATTTCGGTTGGGCCGTTACGCCATCTCCCTGTTGATCACGAGCAGCCGGGGTTCGGTCATTTCTTCGATCGCGTAGCGTGGACCTTCGCGCCCAGTGCCCGAGTCCTTGACGCCTCCGTAGGGCATGTGATCAATCCGCCAGGTGGGCACGTCGTTGACGATGATGCCGCCGGCTTCGAGGGTGTCGTAGGCTGCCAACGTGTGGAGCAGATCGTTGGTGAAGACGCCGGCCTGCAGGCCGAAACTCGACCGGTTCACGGCGGCCATGGCGTCATTGAAGTCGGTGAACCGGTACAATCCGATGACCGGCGCGAACACTTCCTGCGCGCAGATCCTGGATCGTTCCGGCACCTGCTCGAGGACCGTCGGGGCAAAAATCGAGCGGCTGATGGGCGAACCGCCGGTCAGCACGCGCGCGCCCTGCGCGACCGCTTCCTTCACCCACGCCTCGATCCGATCCACTTCGCCCGCGTCGATCATGGGGCCGAGGTCGGTGGCCGGGTCGAGCGGATCGCCGATGACCAGCCCGGACAGCTTTTCAATCAACAGCGTGACGAACGCGTCGTACACGTCCGCATGCACGAAGACGCGCTGCACCGAGATGCAGCTTTGTCCCGCGTACGCAAACCCGCCTGTCACCACCCGCCGCGCGGCGTACGCCAGGTTGGCGCTGGCATCGACAATGACGCCGGCGTTGCCGCCAAGTTCGAGGAGGACCTTCTTCTTCCCGGCGCGCGCCTTCATCGCCCAGCCGACTGGCGACGAGCCCGTGAAGGTCAGCAGTTTGAACCGATCATCGGTCACGAGCCGGTCGCCCAGTTCGCGCGACATCGGCAGCACGCTGAGCGCGCCTTTGGGAAGGCCGGCCTCGTCGAGTGCCGACGCCAGGAACAGCGCCGACAGCGGCGTCTTCGACGCAGGCTTGAGCACCATCGTGTTGCCGGCCGCGATCGCCGGCGCGATCTTGTGCGCCGAGAGGTTGAGCGGGAAGTTGAACGGGGAGATCCCCGAGACCGGTCCGAGCGGCACGCGACGCAGGATAGCCGTGCGGCCCTGACCGTGGGCGGCCAGGTCGAGCGGGATGACCTCACCACCCAGCCGGCGGGCCTCTTCGCTTGCGACGTGGAAGGTCATGGCGGCCCGATCGACCTCCGTCAGCGCGTCCCTGATGGGTTTGCCGGCTTCACCGGCGAGCGCCCGTCCGATCTCGTCGCGTCGTCTGATCAGCACGGCTGAAGCCTGTGCCAGGATCTCCGCCCGGCGGTAGGCCGGGAGCCGACGCATAGTGGGCGCTGCCTCGACGGCCCCCGCCGTCGCCCGCTCGACGTCAGCGTCGGCGGCCAGCCATGTGGCCGCGACGACTGAATCGTCGTACGGGTTGGTGACGGCGAGCTGGTGGGTTGACGTTTCCCACTCGCCGGCCAGGTAAAAAGGGTATTGGTGGGTCACGGTTGCGACTCCAGGGGGCGTGTTGTGAAGGATCCTGGAGGCCCCTCGCCACGCCCTGAGCTTGCCGAAGGGCGGGCTTCGACTCAGGACGAATTCAAGACCTTGGCTCTGGATTAGCCCTGAGCCAGGCGCATCAGCACCGCGTCGAACGGGCTAGCAGCCCGTGGTGCAAGTCAGTCTGCATTCGACCGACGCTGCATACCGCCTCGCGGCGTTGCTCAACGCTCAAATATTCCCGATATTCTCGCGTTTCGCGCCTTGCGATCCGGCCGCATCGACGGTCTCGGTGCGACGACCGACTTCCGCCACGGGCTGCTAACTCGCTGTAACATAACATGATATGGCGAATTTCGATCGGCAAGTGGAGGCGGGGCAGTCGCCTCACGCTCGGTCATCACGCTATAATCAGAACGGGTGCATAGACCACCCGCAGGGAGTTGAACATGGTGAACGTTTCGGCATCGGCCGCCGCCCGGATCAACGAGTTGCTGGCTGAAGAACAGAAAACAGAAAGCGGTCTTCGCGTCTTCGTGCAGGGAGGCGGCTGTTCGGGATTTCAGTACGGCCTGATGATCGAAGACAGTCCGGGACCCGGCGACCAGTCGTTCGAATCGAACGGCGTGAAGTTGTTTATCGATCCGATCAGCGCCCGGTACCTCGGGGGCGCGGAAGTGGATTTCGTTGACAGCGTGACGGGCGGCGGGTTTACCATTCGCAACCCCAACGCGAAGTCGACTTGCGGTTGCGGATCGTCGTTCAGCGCAGAATAAGGGAAAAGGGGCCGGGCCGCTTTTCCCAACCAACTCTTGAAGAAGTGGCCCGACCTTGTTTCCCCACGATGTCAACGCCAGCTGATCCCGTCGTGCCGGACGTTTCCCGTTTGGCCCTGCCAGGCGGCAAACGCTCCACCAAGCGTGAGCGCATCCTCGGGGTCTTCCTCAAGCACGAAGGCCATCTCTCGGCCGACGATCTGGTGGACCTGATCCATCGCGAGGACGCGCGCATCAGCCGGGCGACCGTCTATCGGACGCTGCAGTGGATGGTGGAGGCCGGTATCGCCCGCAAGGTGGATTTCGGCGAAGGCCGGTTCCGGTTTGAGCACTCGTATCGGCATCCGCGCCACTTCCATCTCATCTGCAAGACGTGCAACCGGTCGCTCGAATTCCTCAGCTCCGACATCGAAGCCCTGATCGAGGAAGTCGCGGCCGCCAGGAGCTTCTCCGCTCGCCAGAGCGTGCTGCAGATCTACGGCACCTGTGACGAGTGCCGCACAGGCAAGCCCGCGGTGGTCGATGGCGACACCAGTGAAATGGTGTTTGCCCGCGATGCATTGAGGATCGCCATTGCCACCGAACGCAGCGGCCTCGAGTTCTACACGCGTGCCGCCAGGACGACCCGGGACGCGCGGGGCAGGCGGGTGTTCCAGAAGCTGGCCGACGAGGAACGCGATCACCTGTCCGCGCTCGAGTCGCGCTATCAGAAGCTGCTGCAGCAGGATCCGCAGCTCGAGTCGCGGCCGACGTTCCTGTTCTTCAAGGGAGCCGCCAACGGATTGTTCGCGGCGGCGGCCGAAGAAGTGGCGCGAGGCGTGGACGATCGACAGGCGCTCAAGATCGGCATCCGATGCGAGCGGACGTCGCATCGCTTCTTCAAGCGATACGGCGAGCGATTCGAGGATTCCACCGGCAAACAGATCTTCCTGGAATTCGCCGACGAGGAACGCGGGCATCTCGATCTCCTGCTGCGCGAGTACATCAGTCTGACGAAGCGGGAGAACGAGGCCCGCGCGGCGCGCCGTGCCCGTTCCGCCCGACGCCGGGCGTAATGCTTCGACTCGCAATGACGTGGCGCACTCCCCCAATGCGATCCGGCGAAAGCGCTCACTCAGCACGACGTCCTGAATAGATGCCCTCGTGACCGACCTCATGAATCGAAGGACGTTGTCCGTGCAGAACCCCGACGCCTCTCCGCATCCGGGCCGCCCGTCACCGTTGATCGATCTGCACCTGCATTCGACGGCCTCCGATGGCGTGGACGCGCCCGAAGCGCTCGTGGCGAACTGCGCGTCGGCCGGCCTGTCGGTCGTCGCCGTCACCGACCACGACACGACTGCGGCGATTCCCGCGGCGGAGGCGGCCGCACGGTGTGCGGGCCTGGGGTTCGTGTCCGGCATCGAGATCACGGCGGTGTGGCGGCGCAAGGACGTGCACGTGCTGGGGTACTTCTTCGATCCGCTCGCGCCAGCCCTGGCCGCGTTCCTGGCCGATCAGCGCCGGGACCGCATCCGCCGCGCACGCGTGATTGGCGTACGGCTGGCGTCGATGGGCGTGCCGATCGATATCGAACAGGTGATCGCGTCGGCCGGCGACAGACCGGTGTCCAGACCGGCCATCGCGCAGGCCCTTGTCGATGCGGGCCACGTCCAGCGGCGGCAGGACGCCTTTCAACAGTACGTCGGGGAGCGCGCCCCGGCGTATGAGCCGAGGGCCGGGGTGACCGTCAGGCGCGCCATCCGGATCATCAAGGACGCCGGCGGGATCGCATCGCTGGCGCATCCGGGTGTGGCCGGGATTGACCGCGTCATCGCCGACCTCGCGGGCGCCGGTCTTGATGCGCTCGAGGTCTACCACGCCGATCATGCCGACGCGGACACAAGTCGCTATCTGGCGCTGGCCCGCCGACTGAACCTTGGCGTCACGGGCGGATCCGACTATCACGGTGACCAGTCGCATCACCCGGGCGGCCTCGGTCGCTTCGTCCTGCCCGCCCGCGATTTCGACGACTTGTGCCGCCGGGCCGGGCTTCGAGGTATCACCCTGTGAAACTCCTGCTGTTCGATGTAGACGGGACCCTCGTGCTGACCGGCGGCGCCGGCGTGCGCGCGATGAACCGGGCGTTCGAGGCTGTCTTTGGCGTTCCCGACGCCTTTCGGGGTGTGCCGATGGCGGGACGGACCGATCCGGCGATTCTGTCGGATGCGCTGGCGACGTTCGGGATTGAGCCGTCGGCAGGTCATCTTGCCGACTTCACCTCGGCCTACCTCACGCTGCTCGAACACGAGATTGATTCGCCGGTGCCCCCACCCGCCAGCGGTGCGTCCCGCCGCTGGTTCAAAGGCGCACTGCCTGGCGTTCCCGAACTGATCGGCCGCCTGGCCGCCATCGACACGGTGTTTCTCGGGTTGTTGACCGGGAACTACGTGGATGGCGCCAGGATCAAGCTCGCCTACTTCGACCTCTGGCGCCACTTCCACTGCGGCGCGTACGGCGGAGATGCCGCCCTCCGGCACGAGTTGGTACCAGTTGCCGTCGCCCGGGCCGCCGAAGCGGGTTGTCCTCCAGTGGAATCATCAGACGTCATCATCATCGGCGATACGCCGCTCGATGTGGACGCCGCGAGGAAGGCCGGGGTCAACTCTGTCGCCGTCGCGACCGGCGGCTTCGACCAGGCGGCACTCCGAGCGGCCGGCGCCGGTATCGTGTTTGAGAATCTGTCGGACGCTGACGCGGTCGTCCTCGCATTGACGCGCTAGTCCGGGCGCCTCAGCGTCAGCCCGAACTTCCAGATGGCGAGCGCGCCAAGCAGGGCCGTGGGCGCGACTTCCGCCACATGGAGGATGACGGCGAAGCTCATCGCCACTTCCGGCGTTGCGCCAAACAGCCTGAGCGCCCCTGCCGCGGCCAATTCGAACGTGCCGATATTGCCGGGCGTGGCCACCACCGCGATGCTGACGTTGATGATCAACAGGATCATCGCCGCCCGCATCACGGGCCAGTCGAGCCCGAATGCGTGGAACATGATCCACACGACGATCACCCGCGTGCACCATGAGCCGATGGCCCAGGCGATCGCCTGCGCCAGAATGTGATGCTGTCTCAGCGCGTTCAGGCCGCGCACAAACGACTCGATCCGCGGCCCGAATCCGCCGGCGCCGCTGTTCCTGCGGTGCCACCGAAGGCGCCGCCACCCCGCGGCGGCCAGCGCCACGAGCAGCAACGCCCCGCAGACCACAACCAGCAGGGCGCGAAGACTCGGCAGTCTGACGCCAACGATCGGGCCGACGATCGGCGGAATCACCATCAACAGGATGACAAGGGCCGCCAGATCGACCAGTCGATCGAGCACCACGGTAGAGGCCACTGTCGCGATCGGCGCCTTGGCCAGCCGCGCCACGGCCCACGCCCGCGCCGCCTCTCCCAGCTTGAACGGCAGCAGGACGTTGCCGACGGTTCCGACCAGCATCGCCCAGAACGCCATGCTCGCCCGCACGGCGACATCGCTGGCGCCGAGCACCGTCCGCCACCGCAGCCCCTGGACCCAGCTGTCAACGATGTTGACGGCGGCCGACGCGACCACCCACGGCCAGATCACGCGCGCCCAGGTCGCGATGACGGCCTGCCAGTCGAGCCGGTGCAGGATCACCGCCATCACGATGAGGGCGATGGCCAGCGCGACGAAGCTCGCGCGGGCTTTCATCGCCGACGCTCCCCGGCGATCAGCTGGCCGACGGTCGCGAAGCGGTAGCCGCGCCGGCGGGCCTCATCGATGATGCCAGGCAGAGCCTCCGCCACCTGGCTCGCGTCCGCGCGCAGCTCCAGGCCGCGGCCGTCGTGCAGCAGAACGATGCATCCGTTGCTCACGCCGTCGATGACGCGTCTTCGGATCACGTCGGCTCCGGGCCGGTCCGTGTCGTACACGCCCAGCGTCCACGCGACGGGCTCGCAGCCCTCCTCGCGTGCGACCCGATCCACCCACGGATTCCGCCAGCCATGCGGCGCCCGGAACAGGCGCGGGCGCACGCCGCCGATCCGCTCGATGATGTCGGAGGCCCCGCGAATGGCCGCCCGGATGTGGCGCGGGCCCCGCAGGGGAAGCACGGCGTGATCAACGGTGTGGTTGCCGAGTTCGTGGCCGTCGGCCACGATGCGCCGTACGGTCTCCGGATAGCGCTCGGCATTGGCCCCGAGCACAAAGAACGTCGCCTTGACTTGGGCGCGCTCAAGCACGTCGAGCACGCGCGACGTGTGGGGTTCGTTCGGCCCGTCATCGAATGTCAGCGAGATGACCGCGTATTGCACGGGTCCCCGCCACCAGATGCGTCCGAACACCAGAGCCCGCCGCTCGAGCATCGCGTAGAGCGCGACGGCATCGAGCAGGAGAAAGACCGCGATCCACTGGCCCACGCCAACGACCGGGAACAGCGACAAGGCCTGGGCCAGGCGGCTGACGACAAAGGCCGCACCGACATGCGCCAGCGTGACGAGGGCGATGACGCGGTAGATCATCGGGGGCTGTGTGCGGGGCGTTCCCGGCTTCCGCGAGAACGGCTCAGGATCTCCTCGTAGAAGGCGACCACCTGCCCGGCGACCTTCGGCCACGCATAGCCGGCGGCCTTCGCGATGCCGGCCCGTCCCATCCGCAGGCGGAGGTCCTTGTCGGCCAGCAGCGGCAGAATCGCGTCGGCAAACGCCTGGGCGCTGCCGTACGGCACCAGGACGCCCTCTTCGGGCCCAAGCAGGTCGCGATAGCCGTCGTTCTCGGTCGCGACGATCGGCGTCGCCGACGCCATGGCCTCGAGCAGCGTCATACCGAACGATGCCGTGCTGATGGGGGCGCAATAGACGTCGGCCGTCCGGTAGTACGACGCGCGCTCGGCCAGCACCCGGCCAACGAACTCGACGTCGTGCGCGTACTCCCGCGGCACGCTCCGTTCGTACTCCGCGCGCCCCGGGCCATCGCCGACCACGATGAGGCGAACGTCGGGCCGCTGGCGTTTGATGATCTCGAAGGCTCGGAGCACCACGTCCAGCCCGGTGCGCGGCTCGATTCGGCTCAGAAAGAGCAGATTCAGCTTGCCATCGTCGTACTTCGACAGTTTCGGGGCAGTCGGTGAGAACGCGTCGACGTCGATACCGTTCGGGATAATCCGGGCGCTCACCCGGAAGTACGGCTCGAGCGCGCGCACGCAGCTTTGTGATACCGCGATCTGTCCGTTGAGCCTGTCCAGGAACTGGCTCTGGATCACCTTCCGCAGGATCCAGTAGCTCCGGTAGTAGCCGAAGGAGCTGTGAAACGTCGCCACTATTGGGCCTGGGGCCGCGAGGATCGCGAGCGCCGGCAGCGTCGGGACGAGGGGGGAGTGGACGTGCACGATGTCGAACCGCTCCCTCAGCATCACGGCGCGCATGTCCGCCCACAGGCGCCTGAATCCCAGCGTCACGCCGGCCACTGAGCCGTTTGAGCGCACGCGGCAACCGCGGCCGAGCCGCACGATGGTGAACGGACTGTCGTCCGGCCAGTACTTCTCGGTCTCCTCCCGCCGGGGCTGGTTCGACGTGATGATCCAGACCTCGTGGCCCAGGCGGACGAGCTGCAGGCCCGAATTATGGACGTGCTCGCTGATGCCGCCGAGGAGCGGATAGTAGTACTCAGTGACGATGCAGATCTTCATGAGTCGCGCCGCACCAGCCAACTGGACGCCGTCGATACTCCCAAGACTCGTAGGATTCTACCGGAAGAAAGCCGGGGGCGTCACACCATACCTGGTCGAGCGACACCGCGTCACGCGCCGCGGGCAGCGGCGTCTGTCTGGGGGGCTCACCAGATCAGCCGCCCAGGCCGATATGGCGCGTAACCGGGTTCCCATTGTGCCTGCGCAATCACGGAACTGATCTTCTGATCGTCCATGAGCCGCCCCAGCCCGGCGTCGCGTGCCTCGATGGCGACCGCCTTCGCGATCACCCGCGACACCGCCCTGATGTCGTCCATCGGCGGGAGGAGACAGCCCTGTTGTTCCTGGGCCGGCGTCACCATGGCGGAGAGCGCCCGGCTGGCGGCAAAGAACATGGCATGGGTCACCTTGGGCGCTTTCGCGACCAGCGCGCCAAGGCCCACGCCCGGGAACATGTAGAGGTTGTTGCACTGCGACGTCGTGATGGTCCGCCCCTCCCACGACGTGTCTGGGAACGGACTGCCCGTCGCGATCAGGCCGTGTCCATCGGTGGCGCGCGCCACATCGTCTGGCGTGCACTCCGACTTGCTCGTCGGGTTGGAGAGCACCAGCACGACAGGCCGCCGCTCCCTCCGGGCGATCGCCGACAGGATGTCCTGGCTGAAGAGGCCGGGTTGGGCGGTCACGCCGACCACCACCGTGGGGTGCGCGTTGGTGACGACGTCGAGCAGATCAATCCGGCCCTGGGAGTGAAGCGTCCACCCGGCGACCGTCTCGCGATCCTGGGCGAAAGGCTTCTGCCACTTCGACAGGCCGGGAGTGTCGTGCATCAGCAAGCCCGGGACGTCGATGGCGAAGATGCGGCGCCGGATTTCCTCGTCGTTCAGTCCAGAGGCCTTCATCAGCGTGCGGATGTTCATCGCGATCCCGACGCCGGCCTGGCCCATGCCGGCACTCACGAATCGCTCGTCGCTGATGCGGCTCTTCTTGATGCGCATCGCCGTCATGATCGACGCAATCGCCACGGCGCCGGTGCCCTGGATGTCGTCGTCGAACGAGAGGAGGCGCTCCTGGTAGCGTTCGAGCAGCGTGAACGCCTTGTGTTTCGCGAAATCCTCCCACTGGACCAGCGCCTCGGGGAGGTTGCGCTTCACGCCCAGCACGAACTTTTCGACGAAATCCCAATACTCGTCGCCATCGAGCCGCGGGTGCTTCCACCCGAGATAGAGCGGGTCGTTCAGGAGCGCCTCGTTGTTGGTGCCCACGTCGAGGCAGACCGGGAGGCAGCAGGCCGGATGCAGGCCCCCGGCGGCGACGTAGAGCTTGACCTTGCCGACCGGGATGCCCATGCCGTCGGACCCCAGATCGCCCAGTCCCAGGATGCGCTCGCCGTCGGTGACGACAATCAGGTTGACGCTCGGCAGCGAGAGGCTCTGCAGCATCTGATCGATGCGGCCGACGCTCTCGGGGCTGATGTAAACGCCGCGGTACCGCCGCGTGATCTTGCTCAATTGCAGGCAGGCCTGGCCAACCGTCGGCGTGTAGATGATGGGGAGCATTTCGGGGAGGTTGTTCACCAGCAGGCGGTAGAACAGGACTTCGTTCCGATCCATCAGGCCCTGGAGATAGATGTACTTCTCCAGATCGTCCCCGGGCTTGCGCCGGTAGGCTTCCAGCGTGCGCTGTTCCTGCATGTCGAGTTCAGACACGCCAGACCGCAGCAGGCCCACCAGGTCGAGCGCGATCCGCTCCTCTTCGGTGAAGGCGGACGCCTTGTTGAGCAGGGGATCGCTGAGCAGTTGCTGGCCGCGCAGGAACACTTCCCAGTATTCCTCGTTGGTGAGCGGATCGACCTTGATGGCAAACGTCTTCATCGTGGGCCTTTCGTCGTGCCCGGTGCGGCGTGTTTTCGGCCGGGGGAGGTATCAGGGGGCGTTCGTCCGCCGTTCTCTCGGGGGCGCGGGCGGATCGGGTGAGCCGCGGCCCACACCCATCGTGCGTCCAAGCCGATCGTGGTGTCAAGAACCGGGAGGTTGAACCGGGAGGTTGGCCGACCCGGGCGGTGCGGAACATCGACAGGGGATTCCGGACGGTTCTGGTATGATAATTAGAACCGGTGGCCGCGAAATCTCGTGTCGACACCATGTCACACTGTTTGGAATCTGCCTCAGCCCCATGGCGATACATATCGGGATCGATGTCGGGTCGGTCAGCATTAACACTGCGGTGTTCTCGGACGCGCCTGAGGATGCCGAGTACCTTCAGCGCCTGACGGACAACCACGGGTTTCAGCCACCGCGCCCGCTGCACAACGAGTCGGTTGGCCATGGCCGGCTCTGCGTCGGTCCCTATGTGCGGATATCCGGCGCCCCTGCGGCGCAGGCGCACGCGACCCTCGAACGCCTGCTCGGCGGTATCGGCCGGGCCGCCCTTGGTTCGATCGCCGGCACGGGCGCCGGCGCCGAGATGCTCGCTCGGGCGTTCCAGATCGAGCCGGTGAGCGAGGTCCGGGTCGTCGCGCGGGCCGTCGAGGCCTTGCTGCCGGGCGTGCGGACCCTGTTTGAGATCGGGGGTGAGACGTCGAAGTACGTCCGCTTCGACAACCACGGCGAGGGTGGCCGGCTCCGGATTTCGGATTTCAACACGAATGGTGACTGCGCGGCTGGCACCGGGGCATTCCTTGATCAGCAGGCTGGCCGGCTTCAGTTCCGCATCGAGGACACCGGGCAGATCGCGAGCACGGCGCGGCGGACCGCGCAGATCGCCGGACGCTGTTCGGTGTTCGCGAAGAGCGACATGGTGCATGCCCAGCAGCGGGGCTTCGCGCCCGAGGAGATCCTGAAGGGCCTGTGCGAGGCCGTTGCGCGCAACTTCAAGAGCTCGATTACCAGGGGGCGCTCGCTCGAACGCGACATCGCGTTTGTCGGCGGCGTCGCGGCCAACAGCGAAGTCTCGCGAGCGTTGGAGCGGGTGTTCGGATGGGAGCCTGGCACACTGCTGGTTCCCCCTGAACACGCCTCGTTCGGGGCCATCGGGGCCGCCCTGCTGGCCTCGGACCGCGCCCGCGGCTCGGCCAGTTCGGCCTCTTCACTGGTCCTGGCCGGGAATGCGCCGAGCACCCACCAGTTTCCGCGCGCCCCCGCGCTGACGCTCGACAATGTCCTGCTGTTGCGGGAGCAACTGACCGCGAAGCCGACCGAGGAACTGCGCGGCACGGTCGACGCCTATCTCGGCATCGACATCGGGTCTGTCAGTACGAACCTGGTCGTGATCGACGGCGACGGCGCCGTGCTGAAGGAGATGTACCTACGCACCAACGCCCGGCCGATCGAAGTGGTGGCCAGCGGGCTGCGCGGGATCCAGGAAGCGCTCGGTGATCGGATTCGCATTTGCGGCGTCGGGACCACCGGGTCTGGACGGGAACTGATCGCGGAGCTGATCGGCGCCGACGCCGTCAAGGACGAGATCACGGCTCATAAGACCGGAGCGGTGATCCTGGACAAGACCCTGCTCGGCCTTGGCGTTGACACGATCTTCGAAATTGGCGGCCAGGACGCGAAGTTCATCGGTCTGCAGGATGGCATCGTCGTCGACTTCGCGATGAACGAGGCGTGCGCCGCGGGCACGGGCAGCTTCCTCGAGGAGCGCGCAAAGGAGCTGGGCATTCGGATAGAAGGCGAATTCGCGGCGTTGGCGATGTCGAGCGACGCTCCCATCCAGCTCGGAGAGCGCTGCACCGTGTTCATGGAGCGCGACGTCAACAACCGTCTGCGTGACGGGGCGGAGCTCAAGGACGTCGTCGCGGGACTGGCCCTGTCGGTGGCCACCAACTACATCAACCGGGTCGTCCGGGGCCGGCGGATTGGCGAGGTCGTCTTCTTCCAGGGCGGCACGGCCTACAACGATGCCGTCGCCGCGGCCATAAGTGCCATCATCGGCAAGCGCGTCATCGTGCCCCCGTTCAACGGCGTCATCGGCGCGCTGGGGGTTGCGCACCTGGCGCGGGAGAAGATGAGGGACGGCCGTCCGACGTCGTTCCGGGGATTTGCGATCGACCAGGTGGACTACGACATGTCCGAGTTCACCTGCAAGGGATGCACGAACGAGTGCCAGATGCAGCGCTTTACGATCGACGGGGAACAGACCTACTGGGGTGACAAGTGCGCCGTGCGCTACCGCAAGGCCGCCCGGTCCGATCGCCAGCCGGCCATCGAGGATCTCGTGTCGTTTCGGGAGCGCGAATTGATCGCGACGTACAACCCTGAAGCGGGCAGCGGTCCGGTCGTCGGACTGCCGTTCTGCCTTTCGACGTATGACTGGGCCCCGTTCTGGCTGGCGGTGTTCAAGGAGCTCGACGTTCGGGTCCTGCTTTCGGAGCCGACGAACAATCAAATCGCGAAACGCGGCCTCGAGGCGACCGTGGCCGAGCCGTGTTTTCCGGTGCAGGTCGCTCACGGTCACATCCGTTCGCTGCTGGAGAAGGGCGTCGACTTCGTGTTTGTGCCCAACAGCATCTCCGCGCCCGGGGATCCACAGGAGAAGCCGTCCTTCTTCTGTCCCTGGAACCAGACACTGCCGTTTGTGGTGCGCGCGGCGCCGTTCATCTTCGAGCATCGGCACAAGGTGGTTGCGCCGACACTCTGGTTCAATGGCGGCGCTGCTGTGGTGGCGGCGTCGCTCGCGGAGGCGTTCGGGGCGATCGGCCTTCGCTGGCGCGCCCGTCAGGTTCAGCGGGCTGTCCGAGTGGGGTTCGAGGCGATGGGTCAGTTCCAGTCATCGATCGCCGAGGCTGGCCGACGGGCTCTCGCGACGCTCGACGAGACGGGCGAGCCTGGCGTGGTCCTGCTCGGCCGGTCCTACAACATCTACGACCGTGGCGTCAGCCTCGATGTGGCGACCAAGCTCAGGAAATATTACGGCGCCAACGTCCTGGGATTCGATTTCCTCGCCGCGGAGGCGGATGGCCAGCGGTGGCACGAGGACACGATGTACTGGCATTCGGGCGCCCGTGTCCTGGCGGCCGCCTCCTTCACGCGCGACCGGCCCAATCTCCACCTCATCTACATCACCAACTTCAAGTGCGGACCCGATTCGTACGTCAAGCACGGGGTGCTTGACGTATCCGGGAGGCCGTTTCTGACACTGCAGTTCGACGGCCACAACAACGACGCGGGCATCCTGACGCGGTGCGAGGCGTACCTGGAGAGCAAGGGGGTTCTGCAGTGAGCACAGGCGAGCGTCCTGGCACACCAGTCGATCAACCGGGCGGTCCGCTGGCCGGGCGCAAGTTGTGGATCCCGGAAATGGGCCGCGGCTCGTCGATCGCGTTCGCTGCGGCGTTCCGCAGCGTGGGGGTCGACGCCGAGATCTGTCCGGAAAGCGATCAGCGGACCCTGGAACTCGGGGGGCGCCACACCTCTGGCGAGGAGTGCCTGCCCGCCAAGATCACGCTCGGGAACTTCCTGAAGGTCACCGAACAGCCGGGGTTCGTACCGGAGCGAACAGCCTTTTTCATGACGACGGCCGACGGGCCATGCCGGTTCGGCCAGTACGCGCCGTATATCACGGGCGTCCTCAAGCACCTCGCACTCGACCAAGTGACGGTTTTCTCACCCAGCAGCCGGGACGGGTACGGAGGGATCGGCGTTCATGCGCGCGAGTTGATGCGCACCGCCCTTCGCGGCCTGGTGTGTGCGGACGTTCTGCGAGCGATGGTCCACCGGACTCGGCCCTACGAGGTCACCAGGGGCGACACGGATCGAGTGCATGATGATGCGATCGCGAACGTCGCACGCGTGCTGGAGCGTCCCGGAGTGACCCACACGATCCGGATGCAGCAACTCGAGGCCGCGCTGGCGGGCGCGCGCCGGCAGTTTCAGCAGATCGCGACCCGCCAGGCTGGCGACCGGGTGCTCATCGGGGTGCTCGGCGAGATTTACTGTCGATTGACTCCGTTCGCCAACAACACGCTCATCCGAAAAATCGAGGACCTGGGCGGCGAGTGCGTGCTTGCCCCCCTTGTCGAGTGGGTGCGGTACACCAACGAGGAGCACCAGAAGCGGTTGCGCCGGAAGGGCCTCCGGTTCTCGAAAGCCATGTTGGGGGCCAAGATCTCGGACTTCGTCCAGGGGCGCGACGAGCACCGGCTGTATCGGGTGTTCAGGGAGGAGCTTCGAGGGTACGAAGAGCCATCGATCCGCGAGGTGCTCGAGGCATCACAGCCCTACCTGCCGCATACAGGAGCGCTTGGGGAGATGACCCTGAGCGTGGGCAAGGCCGTGTGCTACTACCGTCAGGGCTGCGACGGCGTGGTTGATGTGTCGCCGTTCACGTGCATGAATGGCATCGTGACCGAGGCCGTGTACCCGCGCGTCAGCGCGGACCACGATGACATTCCGATTCGCAATACCTACTTCGATGGCGTCCGGGCCAATCTCGATCGAGACCTCGATGTATTCATGGAGCTGGCCCGGTCGTACCGCGGGCGCAAGATCACCCGGCGTGGCACCCCGGCGCCGCGGTCTGGCTCGTCGCCGGCAGCCGCGTGACCCTGGCCCGCGCCTCGGTTGATCAGCGCCACGGTGCGACATGCGTGTGGCGGGGTCGGCTTCGCGGTCGTCCGTGCCTTTGTCTGATCCGCTCGAGATGGGATAATCTATACAGCGCCATTCTTCGGCTGGAGGCATAGGGGCCGGCCGCCATCACTTCCTAACGTCCCCCGCGGAAGCGTTCTTTGCTCATCAGGTTCCAGGTGAGGCCACTGTCATGATCAAGATCAGCGACGACGATGTGTTTGAGTACCACGAGAAACCAAGGCCGGGGAAGCTCGAAGTCATCACTTCGAAGCCCTGCCTGACCCAGCGCGACCTGTCCCTCGCGTACACGCCCTGGGTCGCGCGTCCCTGCCTCGAAATCGAGAAGGATCCCGAGGCAGCCTACCGCTTTACCGGCAAGGGCAACCTGGTGGCGGTCGTGTCGAACGGCACGGCCGTGCTGGGCCTGGGCGACATCGGGGCCATGGCCGGCAAACCGGTGATGGAAGGCAAGGGCGTGCTGTTCAAGAGGTTCGCGGGCGTTGACGTGTTCGACCTCGAGGTCAACACTCACGATCCGGACGAAATCGTCAGGATCGTCAAGGCGCTGGAGCCGACGTTCGGCGGCATCAACCTCGAGGACATCAAGGCGCCCGAGTGTTTCTACATCGAGGAGGCGCTCAAGAAGATCATGAACATCCCCGTGTTCCACGACGATCAGCACGGGACGGCGATCATCTCGGGTGCGGCGCTGGTCAATGCGCTGGAGGTCGTCAATAAGAAGATCGATCAGGTAAGGGTCGTCTTCACGGGCGCCGGCGCGGCCGGCATCGCGTGCGCCGAGATGTACCTGAACCTCGGCGTCAAGAAGGAGAACATCCTCTTCATCGATACCGTCGGCGTGATCTGGAACGGCCGAACCGAGAAGATGAACCCTTACAAGCAGCGGTTCGCCGTCGACACGAAACTCCGCACGCTGACAGAGGCCATGAAGGGCGCTGATGTCTTCGTGGGCGTGTCGGCCAAGGACCTGGTCACGCCCGAGATGCTGAAGACGATGGCGGCGAATCCGATCGTCTTCGCGATGGCGAACCCTGATCCGGAAATCGAGTACCAACTGGCGCTGGCGACCCGCAAGGACGTCATCATGGCCAGCGGCCGGTCCGACTATCCGAACCAGGTCAACAACGTCCTGGGGTTCCCGTTCATCTTCCGCGGCGCCCTCGATGTGCGGGCCACGGCGATCAACAACGAGATGAAGATGGCGGCGGCGCGCGCCCTGGCGGCGCTGGCGAAGGAGGATGTGCCCGAGGTCGTGCTGAAGGCCTACGGCGTTGACGCGATGTCGTTTGGCCGCGAGTACCTCATTCCGAAGCCGTTCGATCCGCGGGTGCTGACCTGGGAGGCATCCGCCGTCGCCAAGGCCGCCTGCGACACCGGCGTGGCGCGTAAGCCCATCACCGACTGGGATGCGTACCGCGAAACGCTCGAACGGCTGCTGGGGCCGTCGCGCAAGATCATGCACTTCGTGACGCGCAAGGCCCGCACGGACAAGCCGCGCCGGATCGTGTTCCCCGAAGGCGAACACGATTCGATTATCCGCGCCGCGCGCGACATCATCGATCAGCACATTGCGATGCCGGTGCTGCTGGGCCGGAAGACCGAGATCCTCGCGAGAGCGCATCGGCTGGGCATCGATCAGGTCGACTTCGAAATGGTCGACGTGCCCAACGAGAAGAACGAACAGGCCTACGCCGAGTCGCTGTACCAACTGCGCCAGCGCAAGGGCGTGACGCTGTTGGCGGCGCTGGACATGGTCCGCGATCCCACCATCTACGGGCTGATGATGGTCCACAACGGCGATGCCGATGGGTACGTCGGCGGCATGTTCAAGGCGTACCCCGAGACGATCCGGCCGGCCATCCAGATCGTGGGCCTCAAGCCCGGGGTGTCGCGCGTGTCGGCGGCGCACCTGCTGGTGCTGAAGGACCGCATCTTCTTCTGCGCCGATACGATGGTCAATATCCAGCCGACCGCCGAGGAACTGGCCGAGATTGCCGGTCTCGCCGCCGATCTGGCCCGCACCTTCGACACGGATCCGAAGGTTGCCATGCTGGCGTTTTCGAGCTTCGGATCGGTGCCGCACCCGATTTCCAAGAAGGTGGCCGACGCGGTCGAGATCGTCCGCAAGAAGTTCCCGGGATTGGTCGTTGACGGGGAAATGCACCTCGACACGGCCGTCGTCGAGGAAATCGTCGAGAAGAACTACCCGCACTCGCGCATCAAGGGCGACGCCAACGTGCTGGTGTTCCCGGACCTGACGTCCGGCAACATCGGCTACAAGCTGGTGCAGCGCCTCGGGAACGCCGACGCGATCGGGCCAATCCTGATGGGCATGAGAAAGCCCATCAACGTGCTGCAGCACGGCATGACCGTCGCCGAGATCGTCAACCTGGCGGCCATCACCGCCGTGTCGACCGACCTGCAGGCATCGGTCGGCCGGATGGTGCCGCCGGCCCCGGTTGGCGCGAGGTAAGTGACAGGCGCGGGTGCCCGGGTCGTCCGGGTTCCCGTCGCTTTGCTCCCAGTTCGCACGAGCAGAAACAAAACGGGGGATGCCGCTGCCGGCATCCCCCTTCGCGTGTCTGTCGTGATGAACTCGTCAGAGCCCTACGCGAGCTTGCGGCCGCCTTCCGCCGCCCACTTCTCGAGCATCGCCGTGGTCACCGACTTCGGCCGCTCGAGGGCATAGCCGAGTCCGCGGTCCCAGGTGATATTCGCCATGCAGCCCAGCGCACGGCCGACGCCGAACAGGACCGTGTAGAAATCCCGTTCCTTCAGGCCGAAATACCACTGGATGACGCCGGACTGTGCGTCGACGTTGGGCCAGGGGTTCTTCGTCTTGCCGTGCTCGGTGAGCACGATCGGCGCGACCTCGAAGATCATGGAGACCAGCTTGAATAGCGGGTCGTCCCTCAGGCCCGGAGTCGCCAGACAGAACTCGCGCTGCGACATGTAGCGGGGGTCGGTCTTGCGGAGCACCGCGTGGCCATAGCCCGGAACCACCTGGCCGGCGTTCAGCGTCTCCCAGAGCGCCTTGGTGATCAGTTCCTTGGTCGGCTCGGTCGTCGCGCAGTACTTCTGCTGGAACTTGATCGTCCAGTCGAGCACTTCCTGGTTGGCGAGGCCGTGCAGTGGGCCCGCCAGGCCATTGAGGCCCGCCGAATAGGCGTAGTAGGGATCCGACAGCGCCGAGTGCACCAGGTGCGTCGTGTGCGCCGAGACGTTGCCCGACTCATGGTCGGAGTGCAGGATGAAGTACATCCGCGCGACATCCTTGTACGCTTCGCACTGTCCGATCATGTGCGCGAAATTCGCGCCCATGTCGAGCGTCGGGTCGATGGCGTTCTGCTTGTCGCCCCGGAACTTGAGGTTGTAGATGAACGCCGCGATGACAGGGATGCGCGCCACGATGTCGGAGGCGTCTTCGTAGACGTACTCCCACGCCGACATCTTGTTGAACTTGCCTGAGTTGTAGAAGTTCTTGAACTTGGAATCCTTCTGCAGCGCCAGCAGCCCGACCGACAACATCACCATCGGGTGGCTGTCGCGCGGCAGCGCGCGGATCGCGTCGAACACGTACTGCGGTACGGCCTGGCGGATCTTCCACTCGGCCACGACTTCGTCGACCTGCGTCTGGGTCGGCACTTCACCGGTCAGCAGGAAATACCAGAACGACTCCACGGTCGGATACTTGGAGCCCGGGGCCTTCGGAAGCGCCTCGAACGTTTCGGGAATGGTCTTGCCACGGAACCGGATTCCTTCCTGCGGATCCAGGTAGGAAATGTCCGTGACGAGAGACCGGATGTCGCGGGCGCCGCCAATCGCCTGGTCGATGGTGACCTGGTCGATGATGACCTTGCCGAATTCCTTCACGAGCTTCGTGGTTCTTGGGCGGAATTCATCGATCTTCTGCTTGAGCGTTTCCTTTAAGGCCATGCGATTCTCTCCTTCAGAGTGGATAATAGGGGGTCGGAATAATCCCGCGGAGGCGGACCCGATAATACTCTAAAATGGCGTGCGCCGGTCTACAGGAATCGAGGGAACCCTGCGCCGTCGCAGGCGCCATCCTCTGCCGCATTTGTCCGTTCTTTGCCCGCCGCGCAGGCTATATTACAAGATTGTGGCTGCTCACCGAGAAGACGGGTAAGACCCCGTAGCCCCTCGTGGATTCCGGTTACGGCCCACCACGGTTCGCGCGCGGCAACATCGCCCGTCGAGCCCCCTTGTCAGCAGGCACCGCCGGCCTCGTCTGGCGCACAGTGGCTCCTTGCTCTTGTGGTGCGCCCCCCGCCCAACGCGGGTCAGCAGGAGAACTCGTATGTCGAAATTACAGGCAAGACTGGCACAGCAGGTTCCAGGCCTGCGCGAGAACGTCAAGAAGCTCACCAAGGGGAGCGGCGCCGTCAAGATCTCGGAGTGCACCATCGAGCAGGCGTACGGCGGCATGCGGGGCGTCAAGTCGCTGGTGTGCGATACGTCGGAAGTGCCGCCGGATAAGGGGCTCATCATCCGCGGCATCCCCGTCGGGCAGTTGACCGAGCAGCTGCCCGAAGAGACGCTGTGGCTGCTGCTCACGGGCGAGACGCCCAAGGCCGACGAACTGGCCGATTTACAGGCCGAGTTGCGAGCCCGCGCCAGGGTGCCCGACTACGTCTGGGACGTCTTGTCGGCGATGCCCGCCGATTCGCACCCGATGGTGATGCTGAACACCGCCATCCTCGTCATGGAACGGGAGTCCGTCTTCCGCCAGCGCTACGACGCGGGCATGAGGAAGGACGAGTACTGGGTTGCCACGCTCGAAGATGCACTCAGGATCGTCGCCGTCCTGCCCGAAATCGCGGCGGGCGTCTACCGCAGGCGTTTCGGCACGGGCCCCCGCATTGCCCCGAACCCCGAGCTTGACTGGGCAGCCGACTACGCGGCGATGCTTGGCATCGCCGATCCGACCGGGAACTTCGCGAAGTTGATGCGCCTTTACATGGTGCTGCACTCCGACCACGAGAGCGGAAACGTGAGCGCGATGACGACGGCCACGGTGAATTCGGCGCTGTCGGATCTCTACTACTCGCTGTCGGCCGGGTTGAACGGCCTGGCGGGACCGCTGCACGGCCTGGCGAACCAGGAATGTCTGGCGTGGGTGCTCGACACCAACAGGCAGTTCGGCGGCCGGCCGACCAAGGACCAGATCAGGACCTACGCGCAGGAGACACTGGCTTCCGGCCGCGTGATCCCGGGGTACGGACACGCGGTGCTGCGGATCACAGACCCTCGCTTCAATGCGTTCCTCGCGTTCGGCAAGAAGTACATGGCTGACGACCCGGTGTTCCAGACCGTGTCGAATGTGTTCGACACGGTGCCGGACATCCTCAAGACGATACAGAAGATCAAGGATCCCTGGCCCAACGTGGACGCTGCTTCTGGAGCGCTGCTCTATCATTACGGCCTGACCGAATTCGCGTACTACACCGTGCTCTTCAGCGTGTCACGCGCGCTTGGCGTGTGCTCACAGGCGGTGATGGCCAGGGCCCTCGGTCTGCCGATCACGCGCCCCAAGTCGGTGACCTCGAAGTGGCTCGAAGGCGAAGCCGCCAGGGCCGCGGCCGCGAAACCGTAGGCCTTCCCGCTATAATCAACTCCAGACAACAACGACAGACCCGTCGCAGAAAGGACCGGAGACCGCATGGGCGATGCTGGCGAGGGACTAATCGACGCGACCTCACGGATCGAGGAGCGCATGGAAGAGATGCAGGAAAGCCGTCGCCTGTCCAGGCAGGGGGGGCCGCCGCTCGATCCCGAGCGCGTTCGGGCGACTGAGTCGCTGCGCCTGGCCCGGGCCGACATCGAGCGGCAACTGGCCACCATGGTCCACGAGGCGCGTCGCCAGCAGTTGATGAGCGCGCTCGCCGAGATCAACCGCCGCCTCAGCGATTTTCAGTAGACGGTCTCGCGAGGCTCGGCCTCAATGCGCGGGAATTCAGTTTCATTCCATTCCTTTCCGTACGTTGCCAGGGCGTCCCCAAAGCCGATAAGCTGAGTTCATGGCACTCGAACAGGCACAGATTCTCCAGGCGCTGTCCGGCGTCTCAGACCCCGATCTCCACAAGGACATCGTCTCGCTTGGCTTCGTGAAGGACGTCGCGATCGACGGCGGGCGCGTGGCCGTCACCATTGAGCTCACGACACCGGCCTGCCCCGTGAGGGAGCAGATGAAGGAGCAGGCCCGGGCGGCCGTATTGCAGATCCCGGGAGTTACCGACGTCGACATCAGGATGACGGCGCAGGTGCGGGCCGCGGTGTCGCAGGACCTGAACAAGGGGTCCGTCCCAGGCGTCAAGAACGTGATTGCGGTCGGCGCGGGCAAGGGCGGCGTCGGCAAGACCACCGTGGCGGTGAACCTCGCGCTGGCGCTCGCGAGGACGGGCAGCCGGGTCGGCATAATTGACGGCGACATCTACGGCCCGAATGTGCCGATCATGCTGGGGATCGACGCCCCACTCGGCAGCGACGGCGAGAAGATCCTGCCCGCCGAGAAGTACGACCTGCAGGTCGTGTCGATGGGCTTCCTCGCCACAGATGATGCGCCGGTGATCTGGCGAGGCCCGATGCTGCACGGCGTCATCCGCCAGTTCTTTCAAGAGGTGCGGTGGGACAATCTCGACTACCTGGTGATCGATCTGCCTCCGGGCACCGGCGACGTCGTGCTCAGCCTGAGCCAGATCGTGTTCGTGGCTGGCGCGATTGTCGTGACCACGCCTCAGCAGGTGTCGCTTGCCGATACCAGGCGTGCGATCGCGATGTATCAGAAGCTGGAGATCCCCATCCTCGGCCTCATCGAGAACATGAGCCACTTCGTGTGCCCGTCGTGCCGCCACGAGAGCGACATTTTCGGCAGCGGAGGGGGCGAGAAACTGGCCGGGCAGATGCACGTGCCGTTTCTGGGTCGGGTCCCGATTTCCGAACCCCTGCGGGTGGGTGGTGACACCGGCGTGCCGATCATCTTGAGTGATCCGACGTCGCCCGCAGCGCTCGCGTTTGTCGCCGCTGCCGAGCGCACGGCCGCGCAGGTGTCGATCCAGAGCTTCCGCAAGGCGCCGATCATTCCGCTGCGCCAGGTCAACTAGCCCGCGTCCTGGCCCGACAAGCTCACGTTCAACGTCGTGGGTTCGCCGCTTCGGATTTCGACATCCGTCTTGAATGTCCGGAACCCGTCTTTTCGAATCTCGATGTGATGCACGCCAACCGGCAGATGCACGACCAGGCGATCAGCTCCCGGCGAACTGTGCCAGGCCTCGCCATCGATGAAGACCTGGACCCCGCCTGGCTGAGCCTTGATTGTCAGCTGCGCGTAGTCCGGCGTCTCGCCGACCGCGGGAGAAGGAGCCGGTTGCGACCGTGCCGGCTGCTGCGGTTCCGGCGGCTGTGAACGAGGCGCTGGCCGTCGAGGCCGGGCCGGACGATCCGGTGGCGCCGGCTGATCGGGCGCCACGGAGAGATCGCGACGGGCCCGTGGCGTTTGCGCGACGGGAGGAGGCACCGGTCTCGCGTCCTGCAATTCGCCTGTCGCGAGCGGTACCATCTGGCAGCTCAACTTCAATTGCCCCTCAAACTGCACGTGGACTTGCTGCGTGACTGTTCGATAGCCCAGAGACCATAGCGTGACCTCGTGGTTGCCCGGAGCAACGTTGAGGCTCCGGAACCAGCCGCCGAAGTCGGCGGCGGCTCCCGCGTAATAGCCATCGACGAACACGTCCGTGGTCTTCGGCTTGACATCAAGCTTGATCGAGCTGCCCAGATCGTCTCCACGATACCCGTACGGTTTGTACCAATACGGCCCATACCAGTAGGGCACGTACCCGAACGGATACCACCATCGCGGGAACCCCCACGTGAGGCTGCTGTAGTACGACGGGCCCCAGTACGCCCCCATTCCGAACGATCCCCGCCCGACGATCCGGCCGACGGGCTGCGGGCGCGCGACCTGCGGACGTGCAACCTGCGGACGTGCGACCGCGTGTCCGCCTCCGCGGTGCTGCGCAGCGGCGACGGCAGGCGATAGCACTATGAAGCTGCCGATGACGGCAGCCGAGAGAAGCATGTTCTTGACTCGCATAATCAGTCTCCTCGGATACTGGCAATACCCAGCATCTATGCAATCTCAGTACCTATTGCCAGATTGAGGATCTGGCCTAAAAACCATCAGACCCCAGGCAGCTCGGCCGGCATACCCGCCCCACCTGTGGCCCCCGTGGGACTGCGTGTCGCCGGCAGGTGACGCAGCGGGTTCGATATCGGTTGGAGTCCGGTGGTTGGCGAGTTGACTTGACTGGGGTCGTCCACTACCGTTGCGTGGTGCTTCGACCAGCAGTTGCGACTGCACCTTCGCGAGGCGACCCGGTGCGAGACACTCGCTCAGCGCCAGGCTCCGCGTGAACGCGTTCGTCGCCGAAACTGTGGATCGAAGGACCTAGAGGGGGACGCGGTGTCATCTTCGTCGATGGATGCGCCTCAGGGACCGGTTCCCGTGGCGGCAGCAAACGACTCAGACCGGCCGCAGCCGGCGCAGTCGTACAAGCTCGACGAAGTGCTGGCGATGTATCGATCGATCCGCGAGGAATTTCTCCGCGAGCTTCAGAAGCACGACATCATTCAGATTGCGATCACTCCCTCCGGGGAGCGGTCGATCCTGTTCCAGGACCTGCTGGTCGTGCGTCGGCTCCACGGCGAACTCCAGCGTGGGGCCTCGTTCAGAGCCGTACTCCGGGCGATCAAGACGACTCGCGCCGGGCAACTCGTACTCGATTTCCGGAAGGACGCCAGGCCGGGACAGGTTGTGGTGCTCAATCAACCGCCGGTCGTGGTCCAGGCCCGAGCCTCGCTCGAGAGTGCCGGAATCGCTGCTGCGGAATCAGCGCCGGCTGATCCGTCTCTGGCCGAGCAGTACTTCCGCCTCGCGTCGACACTCGATGACGGGACCATCGAGAACCAGGAGAGGGCCGCGGCGGCGTACCGGAAGGCGCTTGAGTCGGATCCGCATCTGGTGCCAGCGGTCATCAATCTGGCCAACATCCACTACGCGTCCGATGAACTCATCGAGGCGCAGGCGCTGTACCAGCACGCGATCGGCCTCGACCCCGACGTCTTCGAGGGCCACTTCAATCTGGGCAACATCCATCACGATCTTGGACGGTTTGCCGACGCCGAGCGTTATTATCGCCGGGCGCTGGCGATCTGCCCGGGCTACCCGGAGGTGCATCTCTATCTGGCCGTCGTGCTCGAGAAGGCCGAACGTCCAGCTGATGCCCGCATCCACTGGCAAAGCTACCGCAATCTGGCGCCCGACGGCGAGTGGGCCGAACTCGCCCATGAGTTCTCCGAGACGCCGTAGGGGAGCGATTCCTCGAGCCCGTGCGTTGAAGATGCACTGCGCCGGTCGTCGGTCGTCGGTGATCAGCAGGCAGACGCCGGGCGCGAGACGGAAGTCAAAGGCAAGCAGCAAGCAGCGGGAACAGGGGCGGTCGGATTCGGCTAGTAGTAGATGCGATTCTCCGGCACCTGCGGCACATGCTTATGCGGGTTCCGGCGAACCTTGTAAAAGCCGCAATCCGGACACCAGGCGTCTGGATCGAACCCGCACGTCCCGGCCATTGGCTGGACGTCTCTGTGCGTGCAGTGGTCTGGCACTCCGTCTTCGGCCTTCTCGCGCCACCGGCATGACTGAAACCGCAGGACGGCGGCCGTTATCTGGGGCGCTGGTGCCGGGGCAGCACTGCCGGCGGGTGTCTCAGGTTGAGGCACCGGAGAGTCAACGGGATCCAATTCAAGACCTGCCATATCCAAATATTGTGCCACATCGGTGCACTTCGTCGCAACCAAGAGGCGCCGGGCCGGAACCTGCGCCGAGCGCCCCTGGCGAATTGGGGCCTGGCCCCTTTTCTCATCTCAGTCTCATTTTCGCGGGTCGGTGGCCCGCAGAACGAGGGATGGACCGATCGGCGACACACCAGGAACTGTGGGCGGCCCGGAAGCCTCACTGGACGGAGGACTGGTTTGGTGGAGGTGGGCTCGGGAGCGAGAGAATCTCGCGGGCAGCGGCGATCGCATCTTCCAAAGTTGCGACAGAGCCATCCAACTGGCGCTCGTAGACGGCCTTCACGATTCGACCGATTCTTGGGCCCGGTTCGAGATCCATGGCGAGCAGATGCCGGCCCTTGAGCAGCGGTTCGGGCGGGCGGTGCTCGACCCCGAGCGCCCGCGCCCGCTCGACAAACCAGTCCATGGCCGAGCAGTCGAAATTGCCCGTGCGGCCCCGGCAGTCGGCCCGGGCCAGCCGGGCGAGCAGTTCGAGATCCACCTTCTGTGCGAGCCGTCTGAACGCTCCGTCACCCACCGGTGTCGCGGCCTTGTGCCACATGCCTGGCGCCAGGTGGTACGCCACCAGGCCGACGATGTGATGGCGCGCGTCGAAGCCGTCGACGGTATGGACGTTGAGGCGGTCGAGGCACGCCAGGGTCGAGGGCACACCGACAGGTTCGTGATTGGGTGAGCGGATGCGGCCGTCAACCAGCGCCGTGGTTGCCGGCTTGCCGAAGTCGTGGCACACAGCCCCCAACATGACCGTCAGACCCCTCGCCCGATCGAGGTCGTCGATGGCTACGCGGGCGTGGTCGATCACCATCAGCGTGTGCACCCAGACGTCACCCTCAGGATGCCATTCGGGCTCCTGCCGACATCCGACCAGCGCGGCCATCTCCGGCATCACGCGGGCGATCACGCCGAGATCCAGGCCCAGCGCGAATCCCACGGACGGCCGGCGGGCCCAGAGCAGCAGCTTTTCGATCTCCCCGAAGACCCGTTCGCCTGGCAGATCGTCGAGCGCGATCGACCGGCACAGCGCGCGGGTCCGGTCCTCAACCAGGAGATCGAATCGTGCCGCGAACTGAAGGGCGCGCAGCACGCGCAGGCTGTCATCGCCGAAGGTCGACGCGTCCACGGCGCGCAGGATGCGCCGATCGAGATCCTCCCGGCCATGGCACGGGTCGAGGTACTCGCCGGTCAGCGGATCCCACGAAATGGCATTGATGGTGAAGTCGCGCCGCCGTGAGGCCTCGGCGATCGACATCGACGGATCGCCCTGCACGTCGAAGCCGCGGTGGCCGTGGCCGATCCTGGATTCCCGTCGTGGCAGGGCCACGTCGAGGCCGCCCATCTTGAAGACGGTGAACTGCTCGCCGACCGTGTCGACCCGCCCGAAGCGTTCGAGCAGGGCTCGCAGCGCCGGGGCGGCGATGCCGTAGACCTCGATGTCGATGTCTTTAGAGGGAATTTCGAGGATGCGATCGCGGACCCACCCGCCGACCACGAGGGCGCGACCACCGGCCTCACCGATGGCACGGGCAATCTGCACCAAGCCCTCGGAGGGCTGAGATGGCGGGGCGGTCGCCGCGTCGAACGGGACAGCCGTCAGCGTTCTCCGAAGATGCCCTTGAGAACGAATCCCACGTTGGCCGGACGCTCGCCCAGCCGCCGCATGAAGTAGGGAAACCACTGCTTCCCGAATGGAACGTAGACCCGCAACCGGTATCCGTCCCGCACGAGCGACGCCTGCACATCACGCCGGATGCCGTAGAGCATCTGGAATTCGTACTTGTCCTTCGTGATGTGCCGCTCGGCCGCGAAGGCCTTGGTCGCCTCAATCATGGCGGGATCGTGAGTCGCGATCGCGGGACACACGCCATCGGCGAGCAGCGTCTTCATGATCCGGAGGTAAGCCGCATCAACATCGGCCTTGGCCTGATGCGCGAGGATCGGGGGCTCCTTGTAGGCGCCCTTGACCAGCCTGACCCGGATGCCGGCCTTGCACATCGCGCGGGCATCGTCTTCGCTGCGAAGGACCGCTGACTGAACCGCCACGCCCGTGTTACGGAACCCTTCGCTCCACATCGTGGCAAACACATCGAAGGTCTTCTGGAGGTAGGGCGTGTTCTCGATATCGACACGAACGAACATGCCGTGCTGTGCGGCGAGCGTGAGGATTCGCCGCAGGTTGCCGCAACAGACCTCAACGCCGACATCCAGGCCCAACTGCGTGAGCTTGACGGAGACGTTGCGATCGACGCCGGCCGCCACCACGCTGTCGATCAGGTTCAGGCATCCCCTGGTCGCGGTAGCGGCTTCCTCCGCGCTCGTGACGCTCTCGCCGAGTTGATCGAGCGTGAGCAGCATGCCCTGCGCCTCGATCACGCGGGCGGCCGCGATCGCCTCCTCAACGGTTTCGCCTGCGATAAAGCGCCGGCCGAAGCTGGTCGGCCTGGCCATGCCGTACCGCGACGCGAGACGCTCGATGGACTGGCTGCGGGCCAGGGCGTGGAAGAACGATTTTGACAACGCATCCAGCATGATCAGGTCCTGTTCGGGACAGATGGAAGAAGATGTTGAATCGACTTGGCATAATAACGGAGAAGTCCGCGATCACGCACGCGAATCCGGCTGCGTTCCACGTGGAGGATCCCGCGTCTGGCGAGCGCGGCCACGCCGTCGTCGACCGCCTGCCGCGCGTCACGCACGCCCATGTTGGCCTGATTCCCGGCCAGTTGGTCGAGCAGGGTGGCGACGCGCGACTCAAGATCCCGCCTGGTCAGCGAAGACTTCATCGCCGCCGAGACCAGGGCCGTGGGCAGCACCTTGTAGAGCTTGCCGATCGCATCCCGAGTGCGGTGCGCCAAATCGAGCACGTCACGCCGCGATTCGTGCGAATACCCGTTCAGCGGGATCGAATCACCGAAAGTGACGAACGCGCGCGATCGATACCCCACGGCGATCGTGGCCATTTCGGCCAGCTCCCGGGCAAACGACCGCTGCCGCCGTTTGACGCCCTGGCGCGCCACAATGCGGTCCTCGAGCACCAGATCGTAGGCAATCGCCACCGGCACGATGACCACGTTCGGCAGTTCGGCCTGCATGGCCGCATGCAGCAGACCGGTCTTGGGCGCTTTCAGTTCGCCGGTATACGAGCGTCCCCCCTCGATGTAGAACAGCAGATCCCGGCGATGCAGCAATTCGGCGACGTAGGCCTTGAGCGTCGTCAGATAGATCGGGTCCTTCGTGTTGCGGCGGATGGGGATGGCCCCGGTCACGTGCCGGTGCAGCAGGCCGAGCGCCCCCCCGAACAGGTTGATGCCTGCCGCCGTGATCGGCGGCCGGATGCCATGATCGTCGAGAATGATCGGCTCCACGAGGTAGTCGGTGTGGCTCCGGTGGTTCGACGCGTATATCACCCGGCTGGTCTGAAGCGTCGCCTGCAGCGAGTCGATGCGTTCCACGATCCGCTTGATCTTCCGCAGGATCGGATAGAGCGGGTGCCGCAGCGCGTGATAGAGGAAGTACCGCTGCGTCGTGTGCAGTTCGTCAATGTACGCATGGACGCGCTCCTTCGATTCGGGCGCGCTGTCGCCGTGCGTGCCCTGCAGCAACCGGACCACCTCGTCGCGAGCGAGCACCGCGCGCGTGATGTCGTCGAGCAGTTCGGGGTGTCGCATTGGCGTTCGATTTGCGCTCAGGCCCGCGCCTGCGCGCCTGTGTGTTCGATGTCGCGGCAGACGGCCTCGGTGAATTCCGTCGTGGTGGCGGTACCGCCCAGATCGCGGGTCCGTGTGCGGGGATCGGCGACCACCCTGGTCAGGGCCTGCGTCACCGCCTCGGCGCGTTCCGATTCCCCGATGTGCCTCAACATCATGACCGCCGACAGCAGGAGCGCCATCGGATTTGCCAGGTTCTTGCCGGCAATATCCGGCGCGGTGCCGTGCACCGCTTCGAACACGGCGACGCTGGTCCCCATGTTCCCGCTGCCCACCACGCCGAGGCCGCCGACCAGGCCCGCGCACAAGTCCGACAGAATATCGCCGTACAGGTTCGGCATGAGCAGCACGTCGAACTTCTCGGGCGTCATCACCAGGTGCATGCAGGCGGCATCGACAATCCGCTCGTCGTAGGCCAGATCGAGAAAGTCCCGCGCCACGGTGCGTGCACAATCGATGAACAGGCCATCACTGAGCTTCATGATGTTGGCCTTGTGCACCGCCGTCACCCGTGTTCGTCCGTGCGTGCGCGCGTACTCGAAGGCGAACCGCGCGATGCGCAGCGAGGCCCGCTCGGTGATGATCTTCAGGCTCTCGACGACCCCCGGAATCACTTCGTGCTCGAGCCCCGAGTAGAGATCCTCGGTGTTCTCGCGCACCAGCACCAGATCGACGTTCTGGAACCGCGACTGCACGCCCGGCAGATTGTAGACCGGTCTCAGATTCGCGTAGAGATCGAGCGCCCTGCGCAGGCCGACGTTCACGCTCGTGAATCCGGCGCCTATGGGCGTGGTCAGGGGGCCCTTGAGCGCCACACGGTTGTGCTCGACCGAGTCGAGCAGGGGATGGGGCAGCGTGGTGCCGTGCCGCTCGAGCGCGACGATGCCCGCGTCGTGGCGCTCCCACTCGATCGCCGCCCCGGACGCCTTGAGAATACGCACCACCGCGGCAGTCACTTCCGGACCGATGCCGTCGCCAGGAATGAGCGTGATCGTGTGTGTCATGGCCACCGCCGATCAATCGCGAACTGCCGGGAGCAGGTCGGCCGGCGCGCTCTCGCGCGGAACCGGCTCGAACACGGGTGGCATCCGCCGCTTGTGATCGCTGGCCCGTGCCAGCGCCTCAATCTTCAGCGTCACCGCGGGGGGCACGGCGGCCGGGCCCTCGCGCAGGAACCGCTCGAGTTCGGCGTAGCTGAACCCCATCTCGCCCTCGTCGGTCTGGCCGCGCCAGAGCCCCGCGCTGGGCGCCTTCTCGATGATGCCCCTCGGCACATCCAGTTCGCGCGCCAACTCGCGCACCTGACTCTTGACCAGCGCACCCAGGGGCAGCACATCCACGCCGCCGTCCCCGTACTTCGTGAAGTACCCGATCGCGATCTCGCTCCGGTTGCCGGTCCCCGCCACCAGATAGCCGTAGCGATTGGCCACGGCGTACAACGTCGTCATGCGCAAGCGCGGCTTCAGGTTTGCGAGCGCCAGCCTGGACGGCGCCTCGGTCGCTGCCGCGCCCCTTCCAGCCTGGTTGTCCAGCGCCTGTCCGATGATGTCAAGCAGATCGTCGTAAGCCGCCGACAGGTCCACGACAACGACCGGGAGCTTGAAGCGCTCGGCGACCAGCCTCGCGTCCTGCTGGTCCTGGTGATCGCTGTGGGCAGGCATGATCACGCCGAGGACCGCGTCTCCCATGGCCAACTGGGCGACCCGAGCGACGACGGCCGAGTCCACGCCTCCGCTCAATCCGACGACTATGCCTTTCTCGTTGGCGTCTGCGACCTGCTGTCGCAGCCAGACCGCCATCTGATCGACGAAGATGGACATGATTTGACTATAGCCTATCCGCGCCGCTCCTCCGCGTTGACGATGGCCTCGGCTGCGGGCGAATCGGGCCATGAGGGAACCGGCGCCGCCGTGTACTCGGCGTGAGCGAGCGACTGCTGAAACAGCGCCGTCTGCGACGCGTAGAACATCAGCTTCACGAAGAGGCGCGCGAAGATGTAGATCTGGCCAATGGCAAATGCCGCCCAGATCTGGAGGCCGCCGCCTGCGGCTCCCGGCGCGACCACAGCATAAAGCATCAAGACGATGACGAGGCATAACCCGTTCAGCAGATACAGTCCGCCGGCCGCGGCGGGCCGGCGGATCACGAACCGCCATCCGGCCAGCATCGCTCCCAGCATGCTGTACCGGTCTTCTACCACCGCGCGGATCTTCGCGTAGTCGAGAACGACATTCCAGATCGCGAGCAGCGCTCCGAATACCGCGTACAACGCCAGGCGCAGCACAAATGCCGTGCGCTCGACGGTCAGGTCGTGGGTTACCGCATTCCACGCGCGCTCGAAGAGCCACCCGTGCACGAATGCGAAGAGCAGCCAGTACCCGACCAGGCCGAGGATGCCGAGGCGGAGGAAGCGCGGAAAGTACACGCCGCACGCGCCAAAGAACGCGCGGCCCCGGGTGGCTCGGCTGCGCGCGAACCGATCCAGAATGCCGCCGGCCAGGAACAGCCAGCCGAACATGTATGCGGCGGCCAACCCCACCACGGCGATCGGCAGTGACCCGTTGTCGAGCAGCCGGCTCACGTTGTCGAGGGTCGCGCCGAATCCGATGATGGTCGGCGAGAAGCTCTTGCTGAGGCCGGACGCGGATTCGCCAAACCGGTCCCACCACTCCAGGCTGACGCCATTCACCATCGTGTCGGCGTCGGCGCTCGAGCCAAGCGACAGGGCGATGTCCTCCCGGACCACAAGTCCAGGAAGCGTCGTCGTGATGAGCATCAGCAGGTACACGCCGGCCAGGATGACCGGTGCCCGCCACACGCGCCTCGTACCGTCCGTGAACGCGGAGATGATGTTCGTCATAGCGATTCGCCCCGCTAGATCAGATGAAGAACGCGTACGTGGCCAGCGCGTCCTGCAGCCACACCATCCACTTCAGCATCCATTTCTGCGCGGCCTGGCCAGAAACTGGATGCGCCCGGTAGCTGTTGTTGGTCCGGTTGATGTCGAGCAGCAGGACTCGATCGGGATCGACGACAACGGTCTCGACGCCGACGCCGCGCTCGTAGACGTACGATATCCAGCGCTCGCGGCCGTCCCAGTGTTCGCGCGCCTGCTCGCCATTGGCGAACGTCACCTGGACGTCGACCGGGAAGATCGCTTCGCCGTACCTCCGGACCACGACCGTCGAACGGACACGCGCTGGTCTCCCCGTGCCGCTGTCGAAGGCCACCTTGCCGTTGCGGTCCACGTATCCCGGCCCCGGGACCGGCTGGCTGGCCACGGTCTGGACCCCGTAGTCGAACACGTTCGAACTGCGATACACCTGGTCGAAGAACCAGGTCATGTCCTGGCCCGACACCTCGTTGACCACCTCAAAGAAGTCCTGCGGGGCCGGGTGCCTGAACTTCCAGCGCTCGAAGAACGTGGACATGATCCGCTGCATCGTCGGCCAGCCGAGGTGGCGCTCCAGGGTGTTCAGCCAGAGCGCCGTCTTGTCGTACGAAAGCGCGCCGCCGGATGCGGGAAAGTACTTGTAGCTCGGTGTGGCCGGCGTGTCCGACTTGGCGTCCACACGATAGCCGCTCAACCGATTGCCGAACACTTCGCGCGACATCACCATGTCCGGGAATACGTGCGGAACGAAACCCCCGAAGTACCTCCGGGAATAGAAATTCGTCTTCAGCCGCGGATTCGCCTCGATCGCTCTGGCCGTCGAGAAGGTATTCAGCCCTTCGTCGAGCCACGCGTCTTCAAACTCGTTATTGCCGACGAGGGCGTACCAGAACTGGTGGCCGGCTTCGTGGATCGTGACACCCTCGGGTTGCGTGACCTGCGCAGGCACCAGGTATCTGGATCCGGCCGTGAACAGCGTCGGATACTCCATCCCGCCGGTGCCGCTTTGCCATGCGGGATCGATGATCGTGATGTTGGGATAGGGGTACGCGCCGAACCACTCACCGTAGAACCGCAGGGTCGTCCGCGTCGCATCGAAGTGGCGCTCCGCCTGGTCCGCGTGCTCGGGTTGCAGCAGCAGGCGCATCTCGACTGACGGCAGTGACGGGTGATCGAATCGCGCCCGGCGTTCGATGAAGTCGGGGCTGGTGGTCCACGCAAAATCGTGCACGTCCTCGGCGTGGTACACCCACGTCGTCGTGCTGTCCGCGTTGTCGGTGTGCGACTGCTCCCGGCCGCTGGCGCCGACGATCCATCGCGTGGGCACCTTCATCCGTATGTCATAGACGCCATAGTCCGAGAAGAACTCCGTACCGGCGTGGAACTGGTGGCAATTCCAGCCGCTCGGCTCGAGCACGCCGAGCTTGGGAAACCACTGGGCGATGAAGTAGTAGTTCCCGATCGTGCCCGTGCGTGAGAAGGTACGCGGGACTTTCGACGTCCACGTGACCTCCACGGTGATCGTCTCTCCTGGCTGGACCGGCGCGGGCAGCGGCACCTGGAGCACCGTCTGATCGTTCGGGTTGCCGTCATCGGGACTGATGTAGCGCCGGCGCGACGTGAGGTCGACGGGGGACGAACCGCCCGTGAGCAGCCGCACGGAACCGACCTCGATCCAGCCCCAGTCACCTTCCGCGATCGTGTCCGGCTTGCGCTCGGTGAGGGCCCGCTCACGCAGCCACGTCGACTGGCTGTTCTTCCAGGCGTTGTAGTACAGGTGGAAGCGCAGTTCGGACGTGCTCGCACTGGTGATGTTGCGCCAGGTCACGACTTCCCGCCCGCTCAACGTCCGCGAGGTATGATCCAGCGCGACATCGACCGAGTAGTTCGCGTTGCGCGGCGACAGGGCCCCCGGCTGCGCCGATTCCGCCACCGACGCCACCGCCGGTGGCACTGGAGTCGCACCGGGCTGGGCTGCCGCCGCCGCAGCAGGGCGTCCGGGCCGTTGTGCGAACCCAGATCCGGCGCCGGCCGACGTTGCCACGGCCAGCGTCAGGACCGCGATAGGCAGCAGGTGAGCGCGCATGAGCATCCTTCCTGATAGCGACGTGCGTGCAAATCGTAGCAGAAGCAAGTAGCAAGTAGTAAGAAGTAAGAGGGAATGCGACACATCACCGCGACCGCGCCGACCAGAATCTGCGACTGTGGCGGGTGGACGGATACCTGGTTTGCCAGGCACGGCGGGGTGTTTCACATCGCCATCACCCCTGGGGCTCAGGTGGACGTGCAGACGAGCGCGCGCCAGGCCGGCGATGTCCCGGTCACGATTCACGCCGAGAACTTCGGCGACACCTACGACTTCGTCCCCGGCTCCCGGCCGTGGGGACGCCACCCGTTGATCGAGGCGGCGATTGAGTCGATCGGCGTTCCGGAGGGAATGCGCCTGGATGTGCGGGTTCGTTCAGGGATGCCGCCGGGCGCGGCCGTCGGCACCTCGGCATCCGTCTGTGTCGCGCTGGTAGGCGCTTTGATGCGATTGGCGGGTGATGCCGTAGACCGACTCGCCGTGGCGACGGCGGCACAACAGGTCGAAACGGAACGGCTGGGGCAGCAGAGCGGCATTCAGGATCAACTGGCGGCTGCGTATGGCGGTGTGAACTACATCGAGATTGACGCCTACCCGCGCATCCGCGTCCATCCGATCGTCCTGCCGCCGGGAATCCGCGATCGGTTGCAGGCGCGGCTCATGCTGATTCTGCTCGCGCAGCGTCACCAGTCAACGGCCATGCACGAACGCGTGATTCGTGACGTCGTCGACACCCCGCTTGCGCAAACCGCGCTGCAGGATCTTCGTCGGGCGGCCATCATGGCGCGCGAGGCGGTCCGATCCGGCGACCTCAGTGCGCTCGGGCGCGCGATGCGCGACAACACTGATGCACAGCGCCGGCTGCATCCGGCGCTGGTGTCGGCGGAGGCGAAACGTCTCATCGATCTGGCGCGGCGGCACCACGCATCGGGCTGGCACGTCAACGGCGCCGGCGGGGAGGGCGGGTCGCTCACGATTCTGTGCGGGCTCGGTCCGGCCGATCGAGCCGCGCTCGAATCCGCCATCTCCGCGGCCGTGCCCGACTGTCGAGTGGTGCCCGTTCGGATCGCGGCCGAAGGGCTGCGCGTGACTGAACACGAGACCTAGCAGCCCGTGGTGCAAGTCACGGGATAAGTGGTCGGTAAGACCCGGGGGGATCGACATGATCGATCCCTTGTACTACACTGACGCCCATGGCGATGGGCACACGCCGGCAACGGCGCCGACAAGAGAGCCTCTGGATTTCGGTCGCGGAGTTGCCGAGCACGGCGGCGCATCCGTTCTACCAGCGGCTGAATGACATTCTGGACGACGCGGGCTTTGATGCCTTTGTCGAGCAGGCATGCGAGACGTTCTATGCGCCGACGATGGGGCGGCCGAGCCTGGCGCCGGGGCGTGGCCGTTGAGGTGCGCTATCTTCGAACACAGGAGCGGTTGCGCGGCGAGCGCTCGCTCAATGCCCTCCGCGACCTCGGGCTTGCGCTCCAGAAGGTCGACGGGCCGAAGACGATGCTCCTGGTGTCGGGTGGAAGCCCCCCGCCGGATTCGAAATCCAACACCTCGTACACGCTCATCGCAAACGCGTTTGCCGCGGCAGAGATATCCCTTTACACGCTCTATGTCGAGCAGCCTGAGTTCGGCCAGGTGAAATACCGAGCATCGCCGACAGCCGCGCAGGACCACGTAATTGAGCGTGAGGGCATCGAGAATGCGACATCCGCGTCAGGCGGCACATTCATGGAAGCTGTCGGCACGTGGGGCCAGCACTTCGACCGCATCGTCAGCGAACTCTCGGGAGCATACCTGCTGGGCATCGAAGTGGAACCGGCGGATCGCAATTGCCGACCGCACCAGGTGTCGGTGAAAGTCACCCGACGGGATGTGGACGTTCGGGCCCGCCGGCAGTACGTCATCACATCCCGCGTTCAGGAGCCTTCGGGTGACGACCGACGGGAAGGTCACGATCAAGAAATAGGGGCGACTAGGCTGCTAGCCTTCTCGAAGCCTCGCGGCTAACTCATCGTTGACCACCGCCGCCCGGCGCACGGGTTGCTCGACGAAGATCAGGCGTTCAGTCACCCGATCGGCAAGCGACACGATAATGGTGCGAGTGGAGCCGTCGGCGAGCTTGAGCGCCACGGTCACCGGCACATCGAAGAGCAGCGGTCCCTGCTCGGCCCTGATCGTCACCGCGCTTCCGCCGTCGCGCGGTTCGATGGTCGTAGTGATGGCCAGCGTCGGCAGGGTCTCGCCGTAGACCCATCCTTCGAAGAAGCGCTCGAGCGAACGGCCGGCTTCGGCTTCGAACACCCGCCGCACATCTTCGGTTCCCGCGTGGCGGAACTGGAACTCCGCGTAGAATCTGCGGATGCTCCGAAAAAAAGCGTCGTCGCCCAGCATGAGGCGCAGCATATGCAGGACCAGCGCGCCCTTGTTGTAGACCAACGCCCGAAAGACACGGCTGTCGCCCTGGAGGTGGCCAAGGCGTGAGCCCAGGTGAATCGGGCCGTCGGCGCTCCTGTCCATCGTGGACTTGCGGAACTGCCTGATGATCGCGCGGTAGGCGTCGACACCGCGGATCCGTTCGGTGTAGAGCGCCGCGAAGTACTGGGCAAAGCCCTCGCTGATCCACTGCTCGTGATAGTTCTTGGGTCCGACCGCCTGACCCCACCACTGGTGGGCAAGCTCGTGCGCGAGAAAGTACTCCGGATAGTCGGGGAACGCAGACGGATCGGACGACCACTTGAGGTTCGAGCGCCCGGAACGTCCGACCTTCTGAAGCATCGCGAAGTAGGCCGGGCTGTGGCCGCCTGGCAGATCGTCCTCGACCAGGGCGAGCGCGAACGCGGGGTACGGGCATGCGCCCGCGATCTCCGTGTAGACACGCGCCATCGACGCGGCCTGGGCCATCACCTCCTGGCCTTCCGATCGGAAACGCGCGGAGACTTCTGCCGACAGCCGCAGCGGCGTTGTGGCGCCTGACGCCTGGCCCGTCGCTGGCGAAGCCGATCCCGGGGAAGCCGCCGCTGCCACATCCGGCTCGAGGTGCGTCAGACGGCTCGCGACAAACGCGAGGTACTTGATCGGGCGCGCGGCTTCGAACGTGTAGACGCGCTGCGGCGCCGACGGCCCGGACTGCCCGACCACACCCGACACCGATGGCGCCCCGTTGAGGAGTTCGCCGCTGGCGACACAGGTATAGGCGGTCGGTACGCGCAGCGTCATCCGCGCCGTCGAATAGCCCTCCTCGTCCGCCTGCGCGTACCAGTAACTGCGATTGCTGTACAGGAAAGACGCCTCGAGCGATCCCGGCGGACTATCGTCGTTCTCGCCGGCGGCCGAACCGGGAGTGATCCGGCCCTCGAGCTCGGGCGATTGGGGCGACAATCGGCCCTTGTACGCGACCACCACATCGAGCGTGCTGCCAAGGGCGGCCGGTTTGGGCAACGCCACAACCAGCGTGTTGCGATTCTGGACACGCAATCCCAGCACGCGGCCGTGCTGAGCTGTCCATACCGATTCGACCTCCAACGAGTCGGCCAGCCGCAGCGAGACCCGCGTGAGGTTGTCGGTGAGCACCTTGACACTCAGCCGGGTTCGCCCCTGGATCCACAGCCGGTCCGGGACGAAGGTGGCGTCGACGTCGTAGTGCAGCACCTCGTAATCCCGGCCGTCGCTCTCGCTGTAGAAGCGGCCGCGGGCCGCCAGCTTGTCGGGTGACGCGTAGAGGGCGATGTGGCGCCGGCGCTGTCGATCGAACAGCGTCACGTCCTCGTGTGCCTGCCACGAACGGGCGTACGTGAGCGTGCCGTATTTCTTCGTCCGGACTTCGGCCACCAGGTCGCCCGACAGCGGTTGCACCCACCAGCGCTCGGGACTGAGGTCGCCGATATTGACGACAAAGGATTTGTCCGACTCGGCATTGAAGATCTCAGTCGAGCGGTTCAGCAGTTGCCGGTCGACGGTCTCAGGAGTGAGGGCGTCCTGGCGGAGCAGGCGATCGGCGTCGAGCGGCGAAAATCGAAGGTACGCACCCTCGAACTGGGCGCGCAGAGTGTCGGCGCCAGAGAAGATCCGCACCTGACCGCGCTCGACGGGGGAGGACGGCGCAAACGTCATGTCGCCCTCGCCAACCAGGACGGCCGCCGTCAACTGGCCGCCGGATCGCACCACGAAGACGCGGCCCTCCGGCAAGCGAATCTCAACGTCTTCGGCTTTGATCACCAGATTGAGCGCGCGATATTGAGTGGATGGATCGATCGACAGGCGCTCCAGCCCCTCGACACTGGTCAGTCGTTCGGCGGCCAGGATGCGCCACATCTGGCCGGCCGGATTCGACGTCGCCGACGCCAGCGGCGGTACGATGTCGAGGTGGCACGCGTAGACGTCGGCTCGAGGGCCCTTTTCGATGAGGACGTCGACAGCGAGCCTGACCCCTGGCGCCGCAGTCGAAGAGGAGAGCGGCACACGACCGCGCTCAACAACGGCCACCCGGCTGGCAGGACCCGACCCCAACAGGGCGCGGGCAAACGCGAGCGCAGCCTGGCCATCGGCCTCCGGAGCCGTCAGCCGCAGGTATCCTTCGACATCGCCGTTCTGAACGACAGTCCGGAAGGCGGCAAGCAGGCTGGCCGGTTCAGACTGCGCGGCAGACGGGAGCGGAGCCTGGCCAGCCACGGGGACCGCCAGCGCGATGGCGATAACCGCGCCGCACACCCGCCATCCGAACCACCTCGGGCGAGTCCGCGATTGGTTCATCATCGGTGGAGACGCCGAACTGTCAGTCGATGTTCCCACGTTCTGTTAGACACCCAAATCGAGATTGGCGGTGTCTAAACTGGCCATGACAGGAATCGGACGCCGCGCATGGGCATCGGCCGTCATGGCCGCGGCGTTGGGGCTGGCGTCCTGCTCGTCGATCCGTCCGCGCGTTGATTTCACGCCGTCGTTTGCGGCCACGGCGGATCTGGCCAGGGCGGACGAACTCGTGAGGGCCGGATGCTACAGGTGCCTGGGCGAGGGACTCGCCATTTACGAGAGGCTCGCAGCGGGATCCACGGCGGTTCCGGTTGCCGCCTATCGCGCCGTGGATACGGCCGTGCTGCTCGCGATGCGCGAGCGGGAGCTGGGACTGGGAAGTGGCCGATCGCGCCAGGTCGCCGAAGATCTTGCAGCCCGGCTCCCCGTACCTTCTGATTACTCGCCGTTCCTGATGATGGTCGACGCGATTGGCTGGACTCGCACCGGCGTGTCAGCGGAGCAGCAGGACGCGATCCTCGCGACGCAACGATCGGTCAACGCAAACTTCTCACAGTGGAGGGTGAACCTCCTGGCGCAGGCCCCAACCGACCAGTTGAGTGCGTACGGACTGGTGGCGCTCGATTGTCTCTACACGTACCGGCTGAGGGAGGCGAAGCAGACGCCCTGGGCGCTGCCAGCCGGGGCACCGCCGCTGTTGCGTTTCCGCGCGGCCATCTGTGCGAATGCACGCTCGGGTCTTCTCGACGCGGTCCTGCGCGATGAACCTCGGCTCCGCGAGCTGTATCTGTTCACGGGCGAACGCGCGTTTGCGCAAGGCACGCTTCGCACCGCCGAGCGCCATCTGTTGACGGCGCTCGAGGAGATCCCGGTCCTGATGCCGGCGAAGCTCGTCCTCGGTCACGTCTACCTTGGGATGGAAGATGTTGAGGCCGCGTTCAGGGCGTATCACGACGTGGTCGCCGCGGTTCCGGGTCAGCGCGACGCGATGATTGGCGAGGCCAAGACGCTCAGTTATCTCGATCGCTCCGAGGAGGCGATTGCCGTCCTCGACGAGATGGTACGCCTCGGCACGTGGTATCTCGGTGAAGCGCACTACTGGCTCGGATGGAACCGGCTGCATCTGGCGCAGAACGATCGGGCGCGTGACGAAGTCGCCGCGGCGCGGAGGTATCTGCCGATGGACCCCCTGGTCGACAAGCTCTCTGGGCGCGTGGCGCTGGCGCGCAACGAGATTGAGCAGGCCGAGCGCGAGTTCCGGGCGGCTGTGGAGCACTTTGCCGGACGCCAGACTCGCGATTGCGACACGAATTACCTGCTGGCGAGCGTGGTGGTGATGCAGCGCAAGTGGCCCGAAGGCGCCGAGATGTTCAGCCAGGCCGTCCCGTGTTTCGTCGAAGATGAGCAGGCCGCGCGCCGCAAGATCGACGAGATCAACGCGGCCGACTTGCCGGCCGAGCGAAAGGTCAGACTGGTCGCCGCCAAGCAGAAGACGATTGCCGCGCTCCAGTCGCAGCAGGCGCGCGCCGCCTACAACGGCGCGGTGGCCTACGCCAATCTGGGTGACAAAGAGAAGGCACGGTCGCTGGCGGAGCGCGCGGCCCAGCATCCCGACCTGGCCGACCTGGCCAAGAAGCTTCTGGCCCGCCTCCAGTCCGGCGGCGAACGCTAGCGCGTCGCCGTCGGATTCGGTCGACCGCTTCGCTCTTGGCTGCTTCCACACCTCGCTCGTGGCTCTCGACCGTCCCGTGGCCGCCTTGCGGCGGGTGTCGCTAAGGGTCATCCCGTCGCGCGCGGGTTCACGGGCAATGGACTTCAGAGGGCCTTCCATACCAGAATCACCCCGTGACCCACTCCCTCATCATCGGCAGCGGTTCGAGCATTCCTACGCGGTGCATTACCAACGACATGCTCGCCACGGTCATGGAGACAAGCGACACGTGGATTCGCGAGCGCACGGGTGTCGAGACGCGCTATTTCGTGGATCCGGGCACGTCAACGCTCGACCTGTCGATCCCGGCCGCCAGGCAGGCGCTCGAAGCCGCCGCGATCCAGCCCGGCGACATCGATGTGGTCGTCTACGCGACGATGACGCCGGATCACTACATGCCGGGCAATGGCGGACTATTGCAGGCCCGGCTGGGCCTGCGGAATATCCCGTGTTTCGATATCCGTCAGCAGTGTTGCGGCTTCCTCTATGCCTTGCAGTTGGCCGACGCGCAGATTCGCTCGGGTCTGGCGAAGACCGTGCTGGTCGTGGGTGCTGAGGTCCACAGCATCTTCATGACGTTCGGGGCCGGGAGTTGGGCCCGGCTCAGCGGAGTCCTCGACGCTCCCGTCCCGCAGGAGGAATGGGACCTCACCACCAGGAACCGTCATCTTGTCGTGCTGTTCGGGGACGGGGCCGCCGCAGTCGTCGTGCAGGGGCAGCCAACCGGAAACCGGGGCATCATCGACCACATCATCTGCGCCGATGGCACCGACTATGACCGGTTGTGCGTGCCGGGTGTCGGGTCGGCTCATCGGCCCTACGTGGACACGGACATGATCAGCCGGGGCGATCACTACCCGATGATGGACGGCCGCTACATCTTCAAGCAGGCGACCGGGCGAATGGCCGAGGTCGCACAGGCCATCCTCAAGCGCAACGGCCTCACGCCGGCGGATCTCTCGCTGGTGTTGATGCACCAGGCCAACCGCCGCATCAACGAATACGTGCAGAAGGTGCTGGGCCTGCCGGACAGCAAGGTGATTCACAACATCCAGAAGTACGGCAACACGACGGCCGCCACCATCCCGCTGCTCTGGGACGAAGGGGTCCGCACGGGCCGCATCACCCCGGGCGGCCTGGTGCTCTGCGTGGCCTTCGGCGCGGGCGTGAACTGGGGAGCGACGCTCATTCGGGCGTAGCGGCCTCTCCTCTCGGATTTTCGCCGAGTTCACGGTACAATTCCGGCGTCCCGTGAGCCCGGGTGGATACGGGCGGCGGTGCCTCAGACCGCTCGAGCGGGCACCGCCAGTGTGAGGTCCTTTCCTGGCAGGAGGTCGCGATGCACGCACCGCATAAGTACCTCGAGAAGCTGCTTTGCATATTCGCCAATATCGTCTGGTACCTGATGCTTCCGTTCTTCCTGTTCTCGAAGAACAAGTCGTTTACGCCGAAATGGTCTGACGTGCCACTGCTGAAGTCGAAGGAAAAGTACAAACCAACATTAGGCGTGCCGCGCGACACGACGTCGCTCTGCCCGGCGTGCGTGCCCGAACTGCGGCAGCAAGTGGTGGACGGGAAGGCCGAACCGGACGTGTTCGTCAAGGCGCGCGCCGGCGAGATTCCCGCGCAGATCATCGAACGCGATGGCAAGATCCTCATCGTCAAGGACTGCCCGGCGCATGGTCATTTCGAGGACGTGCTGTCGACGGATCCGGCGTTCTACAAGCGGATGGAGGCGCTGCACCCCGGCGGCGACATCCCCGTCCACGGCGACGTCAGGCTTCACCATCACGGATCGAGCGACATCCATTACGGGCGCGGCGCGGTGCTGAACGTCGATCTGACGAACCGCTGCAACATGATGTGCGACCCGTGTTTCACCGACGCGAATCAGGTAGGCTTCGTCCACGAGCTCGACTGGCCGGCGATCAAGGCCATCCTGGACCGCTCGGTCGCCGCCAAGCCCCACCGGCAGATGTCGGTGCAGTTCACGGGAGGCGAGCCCACGCTTTCTCCGCACTTTCTGAAGGCGGTGGCCTACTGCAAGGAGATTGGCTACAACAGCGTGCAGGCCGCGACCAACGGCATCGAGTTCGCCCGCAGCCCCGAGTTCTGCCGGCAGGCGTTCGAGGCCGGTCTCCGATCCGTGTACTTGCAGTTCGACGGTGTCGGCAATGCGGCCAATTCGCACCGGCATGTTCCCAACCTGTTCGATGTGAAGCTGCAGGCCATCGAGAACCTGCACGCCGCGGGCATGGATATCGTGCCGGTCAGCACGATTATCAATGGCGTGAACAACGAACAGGTCGGCCGCATCGTCGAGTTCGCGCTCGACAATCCCAAGAAGATGACGCTGCTTGCGTTCCAGCCCGTGTCGTTTACGGGCCGCGACGAGCACATCAGCGATGAGCGGCGGGCCGCGCAGCGCTACACCGTCGCGGATCTGGCGCACGACATCCAGAAGCAGACCGGCATCGGTGACCCGCTCCGCGACTGGTTCCCCATTTCGATGATGAGCACGTTCGCCGACTGGGCCGATCTGGCGCATGGCCCGCTGGCGGAGTGGGGCTACCTGAATTGCTCGAGCCACCCGGATTGCGGCGCGGGCATGGCGGTGATGGTGGACAAGGAAACCCGGGAGCGCGTGGCCATGACCCGGTTCGTCAATTTCGAACGCGGTGCCCGAGACGTGGCGATCATCAACGATGCCGTCCGGCGCACCCGACCGATGTGGCTGGTGAAGCTGCTGTCGCGCGTCCCGTACATGGAGCAGTTGCTGTATCCGTCAACGCTGGCGATGGCGGCGTCGGTGCTCCGCAACTTCGATCCGTTCAAGTCGCCGAAGCATTTTCGCCTCTTTGACCTGCTGGCCAGAGTCGACAAGTTGTTCGGCGCGACCCCGCGCGATTATGGCCGCGTGGGCAAGGAACGGACCGCCGAAGATATCACCCGGCGCCGCTCCGACAGGTGGCTGGTACTGGTGGCGGCGGGCATGTGGTTCCAGGATCTCTGGACGTACGACTTCGACCGCACGCGGCAGTGCATCATTCCCTACGGCACCGAGGAAGGCGAAATCTCGTTCTGCGCGTACAACACCGGCGTGGGCTGGCGGCAGATGATCGAGAGGAAACACCAGACGGCGACCTTGGCCAAGTGGTACGACCTCAAAGGCCGCCACGAGATCTATACCGGCGGCCGGCCGGTGCCGTTGCCCACGACCGAACACTCGTTCAAGCTGGACCCTGCGGCGATGGCCGCCGGGCCGCAGCATGACCTGGAACTGGCCGGGATTGCCAGGACGGCGCGCGAAGAGAAACTCAAGGCCAGGCAGAGCGAACCCGCGAAGTAGTCTGCACCGGCAGGCGCCAGGGTCTTGCCAAGAGCGAGGATCGGTGGGGCAGCCACTTCCGGTCCGCCTTCGCTCGCCCAGCGAGCTTCGGCGCGACAGCCTTCGCGTGTCTCTGGCTCGCCAGCCGAAGCGATCCTGAGGAAGAAAGCGAGCCGGAAGGATCGCGAAGGCTGGCGGAAGCGCCTGGGAGTCGAACCCAGCCCCCCCGCGGGTAGCGGGGAGCGACCGATTTTGAAGACCGGGAGGGCCACCGGGCCCCGTTCGCTTCCGTTCCAGAGAGCGCGCGGACCTCATCTCGTTATCTGCCACTCTCATTTTCGGACTTGACGCCGGCTTTGGCAATGGCCGCACAGATCTCAGACGATCCACCAGGAGCGGGGCGGATGGCGAGTCGGTAGATTCGACGCGCTGGAGGGTCGCCGGACGAGTCTCCCGCAGGAGGGGCGCCAGCAGCAGCTTTCACGACGCGCGACCAGAACGAGCGACGCGGCCGGTCCCGGACAAACCGCAGGACCGGCCGATCGGAAAGAACGCTATCCCTCGATCAAACGAACGTCACCCGCGCGCGGTCCCTTTTGCGACTCCTCAACCACAAACTCCACGCGCTGGCCCTCGCGCAACAGTTCGAAAACCGCGCCCCTGACGGCGCTCCGGTGGAAGAAGTGCTCGAGGCCGGCCTCGTCGCGGATAAAGCCGAAACCCTTGTCGATAAGAAGGCGTGCAATTGTGCCCGTCTGCATAGTCTGCTCCTCCGAACAGATGTTACCCAGGATCGTCCTGGGGCTCCCCCACGAGCGACCTGCCCGCCGCACATTCGCCTTGCAGACGAAGACCCGGCAGGCCAATCGGGTCGAGAATTGCCGCCAGTGTAGGGGCATCGCTACTGGAAGTCAAGCGTTTAGCGACATTTACGGGTGCCCTACCGGGCAGGGTCGCCTGAGGGCGTGCCGGGGAGGTCATGACTGGCCTCAGGGCGGCATTGTCGCAATTCCAAAACATGGCGCGCACCGGCGTCCAGAACCGCGTCCCGTCCGCGCGTGTAGCATAATCACGCCATGGTGATCGGCATCATTCTCGCCGCCGGCGCGTCGACGCGAATGGGACGTGCGAAAGCGCTTCTGCCAGTTGGGCCTGACACGTTTGTCACCCGGCTGGCTCGATCATTTGTCGCCGCAGGAATCGACGATCTGGTCGTTGTCACAGGCCCCGAACGTGATGCCATCGATTCGGCGCTGGCCGCCAGCCGGATCCCGGCCCGAGTCGTCCGGAATCCCCGACGCGACGACGGTCAACTCTCGTCGCTGCTGGTGGGACTGGCGCTGGCCGACACGCCAGGCGTTGTGGCAGTGGTTGTCGGCCTGGTGGACGCGCCTCTAGTACTGCCCGGTACCATTCGCGCGGTTGTCGAGGCCTACCGCCGCACGCGCTCGCCAATCGTGCGTCCTGTGAGCCACGGCCGCCACGGGCATCCTGTGCTGTTCGCGCGCGAGGTGTTTGACGAATTGCGGCACGCGGACTCGGCCCTCGGAGCGAAGGCCGTCGTCCGCGCGCATGAACAGGATCGACTGGACGTGCCGGTCGATGACGACGGCGCGTGGGCCGACATCGACACGCCAGACGATTACGCTCGCCTTATCGGCTCTGCTTCAGGTACTTGAAGAACTCTCCGTCGGTCGACAGGATCAGTGTCGTGTCCTGCGCGAACGTCTTCCTGTACGTCTCCATCGTCTTGAGGAACTGGTAGAGCTCTGGGTCTCGGCTGTACGCCTCGGCGTAGATGCGCGTCGATTCGCCGTCGGCCTTGCCCATGATTTCCTGGGCCTTGCGGTAGGCCTCAGACTGGATGCCCTTCAGTTCGCGTTCCTTCTGTCCGCGGATCTCGGCCGCCTTGCCCTGGCCCTCCGACCGTGATCGTTCTGCCACGCGGCGCCGTTCGGAGATCATCCGTTCGAACACTTTCTGCTGGACGTCCTGGATGTAGTTGACGCGCTTGATCTGGACATCGACCAGCTCGATGCCGTACTTGGCCACCAGCGGGCGCGACTTCTCGAGGATGGCCCGCGTGATCTTCTCGCGCCCCATCGTAATGGGCCGGCTCGCTTCGGCCGTGCCCATGTCGGCAACCTCCTCGGTCTCGGCGAACTTGCGATCCGTGCTGCGCACCATTTCGATCAGGTCATTGCTGGCCACGACGTTGCGGATCTCGCCGTCCACGATGTCGTCGAGGCGCGACTGCGCATTGGTCTCGTCGGTGACCACCTGGAAGAAGACGACGGGGTCCTTGATGCGCCACCGAGTGTAGGTTTCCACCTCGAGGAACTTCTTGTCTTTCGTGACCATCTGGGTGGGTGCGCCGCTCCACTCGAGCCAGCGCTTGTCGAATCTGATCACCTGTTGGATGAAAGGCATCTTGATGTGCAGGCCAGGATCAGTGTGCGCTGGTCCGACAAGCTCGCCGAATTGCGTAATGATGACCTGTTCGGTCTCGCTGATCGTGTAGAGCGAGCTCGAGAGGACCAGCAGGCCGCCGACGACGATCACGCCGATGATTGGGCCCTTCACTGTTTTGGCTCCTGCTTGATAGTGTCGAGGTTCAGGAGCGGTAGCAGCCCCTTCATGTTCGCGTCGACAATGAGCTTGCGCCCCGTCTTCGGCAGGACGTCGTTGAGGGTCTCGAGGTACAGCCGCCGGCGCGTGACCTCGGGCGCCTTGCGATACTCGTCATAGATGTTGACGAAGCGCGCCACGTCGCCGCGCGCGTTGTTGACGCGCTCCAGGGCGTACCCCTCGGCCGTGCGGATGGCGCGCTCGGCCTCGCCCCTCGCGTTGGGCACGGTCTGGTTGTAGTCCGCCCACGCCTCGTTGATGAGGCGCTCCTTCTCCTGGATCGCCTGGTTGACCTCGTTGAACGCCGGTTTCACCTTGTCCGGAGGGTTTACGTCCTGGAGCACGATCTGATCGATCTGGATGCCGGTTTCATAGCGCTCGCAGAGCTGCTGCAGCTGCGCCTTGGCCTCCATCTGGACAATTTCGCGCCCCACCGTCAGCACCTCGTTGACGCTATGGTCGCCAATCACCCCGCGCATCACCGCCTCGTTCATGTCCCGGAATGTGGTCTCGGTGCGCCTGCTTGTGGAGTCGAGGTTGCGGACGTTGAAGAGGTAGTCTCTCGGGTTCTTCACCTTGTATTGCACGATCCATTCGACTACCGCGACGTTCAGGTCGCCTGTCAGCATCTGGGATTCGTTCCGGGTTGACGGGCTGGCCTCCTCGTAGGTCGATTGCACGTCCGCCACCTTCGTCCGGAATCCGAATTCCGCCTTGAGCTGGCGCTGCACCGGCACCTTGGTCACCTTCTCGATGAAGGGGATCTTCAGGTGCGGGCCCGGGGCGGTTGTTCGCACATACTTGCCGAACCGCTGGACGACGCCGACGTCCTTCTGGTCGATCTGGTAGTAGGTGGAGAAGAGCCCGATCACAACAAGGAGGACCAGGGCCACCTTGCCGACCAAGCCTCCCCGCCCCTTGAGAGAGAACGACGGCAGGTTGCCGACGTCAATCACCGACCCTGCCCGTTTCTGCCAATCAGAGACATCCATACGGCCTTGTCTTTCTGCGGCTCACATATCCGCCGCGTCGACGTGGAAGAGTCCTGCGGCTCGCGCGAGAGTGTCTGTTCTCGGGTTGAATCAGGGAAGGTCCACCTTTGCCCGGCCGCTTGCGATTGAACGGGCTACGGTGGACAACCTTCGCCGGAGTCAGCGTCACCCCCATTCGAACGGTGGTTTACCAGCCGAAGCTCGGCGTCCCGTTGAGGGAGCGAAGGTTGGTGGACCAGACGGGGATCGAACCCGTGACCTCGTGAATGCCATTCACGCGCGCTCCCATCTGCGCTACTGGCCCACAGACGATGGAATAGACATTCTAGCGCAAACCAGCGGGACTGGGCCAGCCGATGCGGTGCCGGACCGGATGATCAGTATTCGAGGAACATCCTCTGGATTTCGGCAGGGTCGTTTGTCCTGGTCAGCGCGAGCATCAGCAGGATCCTGGCCTTGATGGGCTGCAGGTCCTCGCCTCCGACAAACGCCCGCCGCCGGCGCGGAACCTGGGCCGGGCCGGTCGCTTGTGCACCCCCACCGGCGGGTGTGCCGATCCCTCCGGTGCCAGCCGGCGCAGCGGCAGTCGCGCCGATGGCGGCTGCTGGAGACGCTCCCATCGACCGGCCTCCGGAAATTCTCCCGCTGCCGGTGCGCGTCGTTGTGACCACGACGGCGCCTTTGTCTGCCGCGTACGACAGGCCGTCCGACTGTGTGCCACTGGTCGCACCGGCGCCGGCCGAGGCGATCACGATCCCCTTCGCGCCGAAGTCGACGGCCGCCTTGATCAGATCGCCTGGCGCGCCTTGGTACACGATCAGCACATCCACGCGCGGAAGCGTAGCGATCTTGGACACGTCGAATTCGCTGTGGGATGTATGCCGCTTCACGGTGCCACGGTAGAACACGACGCGGTCGGCGTCGACCACTCCAAGCACGCCCACGGTCCTGCTCTGAAACGTCTGCAGCCTCAGCGCATCTGTCTTGGTCACTTCGCGGGCCGAGTTGATCTCATCGTTCAGCACGACGAGCACACCCTTGCCGCGTGCGTCCGGAGAGGCTGCCACGCGAAACGCCTCCAGCAGATTCGCCGTTCCCTCGTAGCCGACAGTGCTCGGATTGCGCATCGATCCGACCACGACGACCGGTCGCTCGTCGCGCACGGTGAGGTGCAGGAAATAGGCGAGCTCCTCCAGCGTGTCGGTGCCGGATGTGACGACAATGCCACCCAGATCAGGCTGCGTGGCAAACAGCTCGTTCAGCCGCCGCGCCAGCGCGAGCCACTGATCAAGTGTGATCTCGGAACTCGCGACATTGGAGAACTGTTCGAATTCCGGCCGCGCAAACCGCTGCACGTCGGGAATCATCGTGACCAACTCGCTCGCCGTCAGCCGGCTTCCCACGCGGTTCGAGATCGTTCCGCCCGTGGCTACCAGCTTCACGCGCGGCAACTCAGCAGCCGTCGCAGAGGCGGCGGCTGCCAGCAGCAAGCCAAGGTAAACAACAACAAGTCGTCGTCGCAGAAATGTCATCGTTGAGGTACCCTTCAGCCGGTGTTGAGCAGCGCACCAACCGACTCTACTGGCATGTGGTCAAGGTCTACTTGGCCGGTTCGATCGCGACGTGGTGAGCGAGCGAGAGCCACTGCACCAGCCGCGTCGCCGCATCGTCTGGCGTTGTGCCGTAGAACGGCATCAGCGCCGACGCCATCCCCGGCCGGCGTGCAATCTGGGCGCGCCAGCGATCCGTGTGGATCGGCGACGCTTCGATCACGTACACCTGTCCGCCGATTTCCTTCTCGAATCGATGAGTGACCGTGGTCATAAATGATTCCCGCCGCCGGCAACATCCGTTGTGGAAGTCCATGCATTCTACGCGTTTCAGTCACGCAAACAAGCGAAGATCTGCACGAAGGTCGCATCCACAACCGGGAATGACGAGTGTCGCCATATTCTGCCGCGTTGTTTCGTTCGCATTGTCTGATCGTCCACAGGCTTTCGCCTCGACATTCACAGTATTTCCACAGGACCGGCTCTGTGTCGTGCGCGCCGACGCGCTTGACGCTCTCAGGGGCCCGCACTACGCTTGCGACGTGCCTCGATCCCGAACGACGGCCACGACAATCCGAAGCCTGATGGTCGAGAATGCCTGCGGTATGCGGGGCAGGACTCATCCGCGGCTGTTCCGGGGACGCAGTGGCTGCTGCGGGCCTGTCCATCGGCTCGCTCGATGGCTGGCGACGGGAATGCTGCTGATGTGTGCCGTGTCGGCGGCCGCCCAGCCCGCCGCCTTCGAACCAGTGCTGTATCGCATCTTCCTCAAGACCGGCACGCCGCTGGTGAGTTGGGGCGAATTCGCACGCGTGGGTGACCGCGTGGCCTTTACGCTGGCTCTCGGTGATCCGATCCGCCCGGACACGCTGCAGATGATCAGCCTGCCGTCTGACGTGATCGACTGGGAGCGTACCAACCTCTACGCCGACACGGTACGAGCGCGCCGGTACGCGCAGACGCGCGGCGAATCCGACTACAAGGCGTTGACCGACCAGATGGCGCGCGCCTTGACGTCCATCGCGTTCTCGACCGACTCGGTGGCACGGCTGGCGCTGGCCGAGCAGGCCAGGCGGAACCTCGTCGAGTGGCCGGCTGAGCATTTCGGCTACCGCGCCGCCGACGTCCGCGACCTGGCATCCGCCGTCGAGGAAACGATCGCCGGCATTCGCGCTGACGCCGGGGAACGCCACTTCTCGATTGATCTCGTGGCGACGGTGGAGCCGCCGTCGGCGCTCCTGCTTGATGCCCCAACCCTCGGGCAATCGATCGAGCTGGCGGCCGAGGCGGCCCGATCCACCGACGTGCCAGCCGACCGGATCTCGCTGCAGACGGCGATTCTCGTGACACTCGCCCGCAGTCAGTCGTCGCTCGGTGCCGTCTGGGTGACGGCGATGAGGCAACGGCTCAGCAAAGATGCGAACGCGGCGGCGCGGATCGATCGTCGATACGCAAGCCTGGTGTCACACGCAACCAGAGACGCCGAGCGACGCGCAGCACGGGCCGACGTCAAGGGCGTCGAGCGTGTGCTGGCGGACGTGCTCCGTCAGGACGAGCAGTTCGGCCGCCGGCGCACGACGGAGATCAAGACGCTGGTTGCGGCGTTGGAATCACGCCTCGATGCGGCCCGGCAGCGAAGGCTCGATCTGGATCGATGGGCGTATCGGGACGAGACGTATCGGGCGTACCGGCGCGGCATCGCCCGCAGCCTGAAGCTGGTGGAAGATGTCACTCGGGCCGCCGAAGCCATTCGCTCGATGTCCGGTCCGGACCGTCGGGGCCTGGGCGTGGCCGACCAGCGTCTGGTCGAGGCAGGCGCGGTCGCGGCACTGCTGTCGCCTCCCGACGAACTTCGGGCCTCACATGACGCGCTCGTGAGCGCCGTGCAGCTGATGCGAGCCGCCGTCAGCTCGCGGGGCTTGGCGATGCAGACCTCCGACCTCGAGGCCGCCCGCAATGCATCTGCAGCCGCGGCCGGCGCGCTGCTGCTGGTGGCGCGCGCCCGCGAAGAGATTGACGCGTTCTTCGCTCCCCCGAAATTCCAGTGATCACGCCCCGGACGACTCGCCTGATTCGGGCCGATGACCTGCGCGAGTTCCGCGATTGGCTGGTGAACCTCGCACTCGCCGGCGACGTGGCCTCCGTCAGGAGCCGTGCCGTGATCGTGCCGACGCGGACCGCAGCGGAGCAATTGCGGCGTGTGCTCGAAGACCGCGCGCTCGCCTCAGGCGGCCGCGCGATCGTGCTGCCGCACCTGGTGACGCGCGACCAGTGGCGGACGCTGCTGCACGACGGACTGACCGACCGCCGACACGGCCTGTCGTCGCACGAGCGCGAGGTGCTGCTGGCCGCAGCCGCGCGAGACGCGGTCGCTGGCGGTGTGACGCCGCCCTTTACGATTCGCCCTGGGATCGTGGCGGAGATGCTGGCCTTCTACGACGCCCTTCGCCGGCACCTCCACTCCATCGCCGACTTCGAGCGGCTGATTGGCGAACGGTTCGCGCGCGAAGTGGAAACCGATCGGGGAGCGGTCCGCCTGCTCGCGCAGACGCGGTTCATGGCAGAGGCGTTCCGGGGATACGAGGCGCGGCTGCCGGCCTCGGGCGGGCTCGACGAGCATCAGCTCCGCGAACGCCTGCTCGACGAGCCGGTTGCCCGCTTCATCCACGTCGTTGTGGCCGTGGCCGACAGGGCAGGCGATGCCAACGGATTGTGGCTGGCGGATTTCGATCTGCTGGCGCGGATGTCAGGCCTCGCGCGCATAGACGTCGTCGCTACCGCATCAACGCTCAAAGCCGGATGGCTGGGTCGCGTGCGTGATCTGTTGCCGGGAATCGACGAGGAGGCCGAGTCCGACGCGGCCGCCGACACGCCTCCAGTCCTGGTGGCGCCCGGCGGCCCGGATGCTCCGCTCCATGCCGTGCATCGCGATCGCGAAGAGGAGCTGCGAGCGGTCGCCAGACGCGTCAAACGCGACGCCCGCGATGGAACCGCGCCCGCCCTCGGGCGAATCGGCATCGTGTTCAGACGCCCCTTGCCATACGTGTACCTGGCCGGTCAGGTCTTCCCTTCTGCCGGCGTGCCGCACGACGTATTCGACGCCCTGCCCCTGGCGTCCGAACCCTACGCCGCCGCATTGGATCTCGTGTTCGACTGTCTCGACTCGAACTTCGCGCGCGAGGCGTTGGTGGCGCTGGTCAGATCACCCATCTTCACCTTCGACGTGAATGGCTGCCGCCTCGTACCCGCCGACGTGCTCGCCTTCGATCAGGCGCTCAGTGAGGCGCGATTCCTCGGTGACGCGGCGGAACTGCGGAAGCTCGCCGGAGCCTGGTCCGTCGCGCCGAAGGGAATCCCCGGCTCCGGCAGATCGAGGAGAGGCCCTTCGCCACTGCCGGCCTGCCTGGCAGCGGTCCGAATCGCGGACGAACTGGAGGCGCTCACCCGCGTCGATCGACCCTCGACGCATCTCGAGACCGTGATCGCGTTTCTCGCGGCTCACGAACACGTGGCCCCCAGGGACGACGAGACCCGCGACCGCCTCATGCGGGCACGCGCCGCGATTCACGGATCGATCCGCGGCTTGCGCGACGCGCACCGCCGGCATGATGACGAGCCCCGGGCATTTGCGGAAACGGCCGCGTCCATCCGGCGCTGGATCGGTCAGCAGACGTTTGCCCAGCACCGCGGGCGTTCCGGCGTGCAACTGGTCGACGCGGATGCCGCGCGCTTCGGCGAGTACGACACGCTCTACCTGGTGGGTCTGACGGAACGTGACTGGCCAGGCTCCGAGCGCCGGAACATCTTCTATCCGGCTGCGCTGCTGTCCCAGCTGGGCTGGCCCGCTGAGCCCGACGCGCGGGCGGCCGAGCGCGCGTCCTTCGGGGATCTGCTGCGGGCGCCGTCCCGCAGGCTCGTCGTCTCGACATTCACGCTCGAAGACGATGCCATCGTCGAGCCGTCGCCGTTTCTCGAGGACCTGTCAGAAAGCGGGCTGGCCGTCGCGCGCGACAGTGCGGCCTCTCAGACCAGGATTTTCGAGGAGGAGGCGGTGCGTCTGGACCCGATACGCGCGGATGCGCTCCACGGGCCGGCGTCAGACTGGCTGTCGATTCGCCGTGACCGCACGGCGGCGTTTCTTCCGCAATTTCACGGACAGACGGGCGATCCGCGGTTGGATGCCTACAAGGTCAGCTCGCTCGATCTGTACCTGGCGTGCCCGTTTATATTCTTCGCGACGCAGGTGCTTCGGCTGACCGAAGACCCCGATGATGAGGAATCGCTCGGACCACGGTCGCAGGGCAAACTGGCTCACGAAGTGCTCCAGTTCTTCTTCCAGGCGTGGCAGCAGGAAGGGGGCGGGGCAATCACGCTGGACAACCTGGACCTGGCGCGCCGCCGATTTGCGGAGGTTGCCGAGGAGCGTCTCGCGCGGCTTTCCGAATCTGACGCCGCGCTCCAGCGCATGCGCCTGATGGGCTCGGCCATCTCGCCCGGCTTTGGAGACACCGTCTTCCGCATCGAAGCCGAGCGCCCCATGCCTGTCGTGGAGCGGTTGACGGAGTTCTCTCTCAACGGCGACACGCGCCTCAGGTCCGGGGGCACAGAACGCTCGGTGCGACTCAAGGCCACCGCAGATCGGATCGATCTGCTGGCCGACGGGACGTTCCGGTTGCTGGACTACAAGCTGTCACGCGCCCCGGCGCCCAGTCGGGTGGTCCAGTTGCCTGCGTACGCGGCGAGCGCGCGCCAGCGGCTCGAGGGACACCGCGGAGGCTCGTGGCGTCCGGTGGACGCGGCCTACATCACGTTTGGCAAGACCCACTACGTGCCGCTGGCAAAGAGGGCGGGCGAACTCGACGCGGTTCTCGCCGAAGGGGAAGCGCGGCTCCTGGCGGTGGTTGATCGCATTGAACGCGGCGAGTTTCCGCCCTCGCCGCATTCGCGGCACATGTGCGCGCACTGCCCGTATTCGTCCGTGTGCCGGAAGGACTACGTCGGTGACGAATAGGGTGCCACCCCTGTCGGGTCCGTTGGGTTCGTTGCCCGGGCCTGGGCGGCTTCATGACGCGGATGCCCGCGCGGCGGCGGTCGACCCGCGTCGCAACGTCGTGCTGGAGGCGTCGGCCGGCACGGGCAAGACCCGCGTGCTGGTGGGACGATACGTCAATCTCATCAGACTGGGAGTGGATCCGGCCAACATCCTCGCCATCACCTTCACGCGGAAGGCCGCGGCCGAGATGCGCGAGCGCATCGTCGAGGAACTTCGCCGGGCATCGACCGAGTCGCCCGAGGACGCCGAGCGCTGGCGAATCCTGCGCGACCGGCTCAATGAGATTGCCATCTGCACGATCGACGCGTTCTGCCTGCTGCTGTTGCGCGAGTTTCCTCTCGAGGCCGACCTTGAACCGGGCGCGCCTCGATGAGGATGTCGCGTTGCTGTTCGCCCAACTGGGTGACGCCAGGCTGCGGGAAGGGTTGACGGCGCTGCTTGGACGGCGCCAGGTCGCTGCTGGCGTGCTGCGCCGTGTGCTCGCGGCGGGACCACCCGACATGACCGTGGCCCGTGCGTGCGCCCTCGGCGCGCGGCGGCTGCGAGACCTGCTGCGCGCGGTGCCCGGCGGCCTCGATGCATTTCTGGACGAGGGACCGGCAGGGCACCCGAGATTCGCGATGCTCGCAGCCGGCATTCGCGCACTCGTGGAAGCCGAGCACCCCGACCCGGCGTCGCTGCGAGGCCTGATCGAACAACTGCGCTCGCATGTCCTGACCAAGGCCGGCGAGCCACGCAAGCGACTGCCCTCGGAGTACGACGAGACCTGCTTCTCGAGCAAGGCGGCGCGAAAGGCGCATCTGCAGCGCGTCGCGGCAATAGCCGCCGGCATTGACGAAGCCGTTCGCGCGCTGCGGCGCGATCTCAATGTCGTGTTGTCCCGGGCTGTCTGGCAGGTGTTCCAGATCGCCGCGGACCGCCACCGGCGGACACTCGAATCGCACGGCGTGCTCGACTTCGGCGAACTGCTTGCACGCGCCGGCGAGCTCCTGCTGCAGATGGACGAGTTCGCCCGCAGCCGCTTTCTGCTGGAGGCGCGGTACCACCACGTGCTCGTGGACGAATTCCAGGACACCTCGCGCGCCCAGTGGGACCTGGTCCTGCAACTGGTACGCGCCTGGGGCGAGGGACTCGGCCTGGCCGATGAGGCCCCGCTCCGGCCGTCCATCTTCATCGTCGGCGATCGCAAGCAGTCGATCTTCGGATTTCGCGACGCCGAAGTCGCGGTGCTGGACGAAGCCGCCGAGGCCATCGCCGGTCTCAGAGAGAACGACGATCCGCTGCAGAGCATCCGGCAGAGTTTCCGCTCGGTGCCGCCGTTGCTGGCGTTCGCCAACGACGTGTTCCACGAAGTCGTGAAAGCGCCGAATCGGGCCGACGCCTTTCGGTACGACGATCGGGACGAGTTCCCAATCGATGATGCAGCCGGCGACGCGACGGCTGAGCCCGCGCTGGGCGTCATCGCCGATGACGAGGCAGGGAAGTGTGCGGCCGCAGTGGCGGCCGAGATCAACCGTCTGCTCGCATCCGCCACAATTCGCGATCGCCAGACCGGCCTGCCACGGAGGATGCGGCCTGCTGATGTCGCCATCCTGTTTCGTTCGCGATCGAGCCACCGCGAATTCGAACGGGCGCTGGAGTCCCGCGGGATTCCGACGTACGTCTACAAAGGGCTTGGGTTCTTCGACGAAGACGAGGTCAGTGACATCTTCGCGCTCGTGAGGTACCTGTCCGACCCGGCATCGGATCTGCGGGCAGCAGCGTTCCTCCGATCGCGGTTTGTGCGGCTGTCAGACCCGGGTCTGCAGCGCCTGGCCCCGGGGCTGGCCGCGGCGCTTTCTGGCGGACGCGCCCCCGCCCGGTTTGGCGATCTGGACCTCGAGGATCAGCGGGTGCTTGGCGCGATTCGCGCGAGCGTGCCCGGATGGCTCGCGCTGGCGGACCGGATTCCGCCGGCAGAACTGGTGGATCGAATTCTCAGCGAGACCGCGTACGCGTTCGAAATACGCGGCGGGCGAGCCGAGCAGGCGCGCGAGAACATCAAGAAGATGCGCGGGCTGATTCGCCGCATCCAGAACCGCGGGTTCTTGACACTTGCGAGACTCGCCGCCGATCTTGATCAGTTGTCGACGGGCGATGAGTCGAATGCCGTCGTGGACGCGCTCGATGCCGTCAGCCTGATGACCGTTCACTCGGCGAAGGGCCTCGAGTTTCCGGTGGTGTTCGTCGTCCATCTCGCCCGCGGGGCGGGCGGCCCCCCGGACCCGATCCGGATTGCCCCCAACGCGCCTGACGATGAAGCGGTGGCCGTCGGAGACTTCCAGGCGGAGTTCGACGAGGATGTCGCCGATCGCGACGGCGAGGAACTCAAGCGCCTGCTGTATGTGGCAATCACGCGTGCTCGCGACCGGCTGTACCTGGCGTCGGCCACGAGAAAAGGCGTCCTTGTGCCGGGACGGGGGAGTCTGGCCAGCGTGCTGCCCAGGACGCTGTGTGACGTCGTTGCCAGCGCTGCGCAGCCTGACGCGAGCGGAGCCGGCCTCGAGTGGCGGGCCGCGTCAGGTCGCGTACACCAGTTCCGCCGGTGCGTGGTCGCGCCACCCGCGGAGATGGCCCGGATCACCGGCAGCGAGCCGGCGATCGATGTCACGCACGAACCCCCGGGAGCGTCTGCGCAGGACAACCAGGCAGCGACCGTTGGCGCCGCGCGTCCTGATGATTTTGACAGGCTCACCGATTCCGGCGCGGTGGCACGCGCCGCAGTCACCGACGTCGTGGCGCCAGAAGCGGCGCTCGACCACAACGGCCCCGCCTCCGGGCGTCACGATTCTGCGGCAGCGGGCCGTCTCGTGCATCGGTTGTTTCAGTTTGGCGTGGACGCGTCTGACGCCGATGCGGTCACGGGGAGGGCCGGAGCGCTGCTCGACGAGGAGGATCGGTACGATGTCGAGGATCTGGATGGCATGATCCAGCGCGCCGTCTCGGTATACCGACGCATGCGAAATCAGCCCGAGGTCGCTGCCATCCTCGGCGGTTCCACTTGTTTCTATGAAGTGCCGGTGTCGGTGGCCATCGACTGCGCGCCCGGCCGTATCGTGCGCGGTGTCATCGACTGCCTGGCTTGCGCCCCGAACGGCGAGGTCGTCGTCATCGACTTCAAGACGGGTGCCCCGCGTGAGACCGACCGCCGCCAGCTCGACGTCTATGTCGAGGCGGCCCGCGGGCTGTTCCCCGATACCACCGTCCGTGGTCTGCTGGTCTACCCGGAGTGACTACTTCACGCGGCCGCTCGCCCGATCGTCGGCACGCTGCTCGGCTTCCTCTTTCGTCCGGCCGACCAGCAGGATCGATCCGTCCGGCTTCCCGTCCGGCGTCCTGACGATCCAGGCCACCCAATGACCGCCGCGCAATTCAGACCGGATTTCGTACGTCGTTGTGCTCATGTCGCGATCGCTCCACGCCGCCCGCGCCGATACCGTCCACCGGCGGATGCGGCTGAACGAATATACCTCACCGCCGCCCGCTGAAGATCTTGATTGCCTCCGGCGCCCGCCATTCCATACAATCAGTAGACGTGGCGTAAGCCTGCGCGGGCCTGATCCGCGCGTGAAGGAGTTGACAATGGCTGTAGCGTGCCCCAGTTGCGGCAACGCGAAGAACTTTCTCGTGAAGACCCTGCAGATGCACGTGGTCCAATTGGAAGGCTCCGACGTGAACGTGGCCGAAGAGAGCCGCCCGTCTGTATTCGAAGTGTTGTGCGACGAATGCGAAGCGGAGTTGGCATTTGACCAGTTCGACGACGACATCCGTCGGGAGATCCTGCTGAGGCTGGGCGCTCGCTGACCGCCCCGGAGGAACCCGCTGCTTGGATTGGTGACGCGGGCGGCGCATGTCATTTAGTCCCGCGCCTCAGTGCTTCGACTCGTCATTGCGGTCACGCATTCTTGAGAGGCGCCGCGGTCAGATCGCTCGCTCAGCACTGAGTCCTGAGGGAATCGGGTTGATGACCGGACTCATGAATCGAAGGACTCAGTCATTTTCGCCGACTTCCTCCTCATACGAACACTCCGGGCACTCCCATTCCTCGACATCGCGCGTGACGGTCTGGCCCGTCCCCGGAATGCGCTCGGTCAGCTTGCGCGGCTTCCGGTGCATGTTCTCAAAACAGACCGGGCATTCCTTCTCTTTCGCCCGCGTATCGGTGTCGGCGTCTGGCATCGGACAGCCTCTCCTTGAAAAGTCATCAGGACAGATCGCGCGGCTGATGGCAGAATACTAGCACGCGCCGTTTGCGCTTGAGGACCATCAGGCATGACTCGACACGTGGACCTGCTCGCCGTCTTATACCAAATCTGGGGCGCACTCGCGCTGGTAACCGGGCTGGCCATCCTCGTGCTCGGCTTGGGTGCCGTGGCGGTCGTGACCTCCGCCCAGCATGCGGCATACGAGGGCGGCCTGCTGGCAGGTCTCACCGCGTTCACGTTCTTCGTCTTCGGGATTGGCGCGATGGTGTGGGGCGGCGCCCACTTGGTCATCGCCAAGGCCGCGCGCCGGCGCCGGCACTGGGCGAGGCTCGGCGGCCTGTCGCTCGCCGTGCTCAATTTGTTCTTCCTGCCCTTCGGCACGGCGCTCGCGATCTACGCGTTCTGGGTGCTGCTCAACAACGAATCGCGGCGGCTGTTCGACACGAAGAAGTAGTGCTACGGCATGTCCACCGTCCCCCTCGGCGTCCAGGGTCCGCAACGAATCACGCGCCTGGCGGCCAGCCACGACCCGCGAACGATCCCGTCGCGCGCGATGACCGCAGCCGCGTAGCGGCTGCAGGACGGCGTAAATCGACACTCGATGCCAAGCCGGCCCATCAGCGGCGAGAGTGTCGACTGGTAGACGCGAATTCCGAGAAGCGCCGCCCGCGAACTGATCTGGGCGGACGGCGAACGTGTGACGTCGTAGGCGAGCGCGACCAGGACCAGCACGAGCAGCGCACGTCGAGCCAGCCTCACTCTCAGAACTTATTGGCGAAGTCGCTGACAACCGGGATAATCAGCCGCTTCCCGTTCAGTCCCTGGACGATGGCGAAGATGTGGAGGCCGAGAATCGCCAGCCCGATCAGCGGTCCGATCAGGGCGACCAGACAGCCAAGGCCGAGCGTCGCCATCGCGAACAGGTTCATGAAGATCGAGAACACGATCCAGAACGCGAATTCGGCGACCATCAGGACGATGCCGTGCTTCGCGTGCCAGCGAACTTCCTGATCCTCCTTCTCCGTCAACAGTGGCACCAACGCGAGGATCCAGAGGTACGACAGAACAATCATGACTCCGCGGTTGCTGGGCTGAGCGCTCGGGGAGGTCGAATCGGCCATGGTGGATCTCCTTCGTGTATGGGGCGGACAGAACCCGAGCGAAGTGTAGCGAATCGCCAGCGTGGCGTAAAGGCCGCGTCTGGTCAGACGTTGACCGTCGTTACCAAGGGGTCGCCCAACCCGAGCATGGCCAGCCTGGATTCGAGCGTGCCCCGATCGCCCACGGCGACCACGACCAGTTCGTCCGGATGAAGGTGGCGCCGGGCCGCAGCGGTGAGGTCGCCGGCTTCGACCGATCGAATGCGGGAGACGAAACGATCGAACGTGTCGCCGGGCAGATCGTACATGGCCAACTGCGCCAGCGCGCGCCCGATCTGGCCCGTGGTCTCGAAGCTCCGCGCGTAGCCGCGTGTCAGCGTCGCGCGTCCGAAGTCGATTTCCTGCAGCGTCGGGGGGCGCTGGTCCCGGATGGAGGCGATCTCGCCGAGCGATGCTCCAATCGCGTCGGCGGTGGCATCGGTCTGGACACTGGTCTCCAGCACGAACGCCCCAGCCAGCCGGCGAAAGTCGAATGCCGTGTGCGCGCCGTACGTGTAGCCCTTCCGCTCCCGCAGGTTCAAATTGATGCGGCTGACGAACTGTCCGCCCAGGATGGCGTTCAGCAGGACCAGGGCGTGATAGTCCGGCGTGCTGCGCGGCACCGCCACGTGTCCGATCCGGAGTTCGGTCTGCGCCGCGCCCGGGCGATCGACCAGCAGAACGCGAGGCGCGGACGAAAATGGGGCCAGGCCCCATTTCTCGTCTGGCGGCGAAATGGGGTCTGACCCCATTTTCCATCCGCCGAACGCGGCTTCCGCGATGCGCGCGACGCTGGCGGGATCGAGCGACCCGACCACAATCATCGTCGTGGACTCAGGCCGATAGGCGGCCTCGTGCAGTCGGGTCACATCCGAAATCGCCATCCGTTCGATCGCGTCGGTCAAGCCCCACGGCTGATGGCCATACGGATGGGCCCAGAAGATCGCCTGCGCGAATGCCTGATCGGCGACCGCGGACGGTGAATTGCGCAGCTGCCGAAGGCGGTTGAGCCGCAGCGTTCTCACCCGCTCGAAATCCTCATCGGCCAGTGTCGGCCGCATCACCAGGTCGGCGACAAGCGCGCAGGCTTCGTCGGCGTGACGCGGGAGCACTGCGAGCGACAGCATGACCGCGTCCCAGGCTGCGTCGGTTTCGAGCGTGGTGCCCAGGCGTCCGAGCGCCTCCTGAATTTCGATCGCCGAACGGCCGGCGGCGCCTTCGTCGAGCATGTCGGCGGTGAGCGACGCCACTCCAGGGAGCGCGATCGGGTCGATCGCCGATCCGGCCGGCACCAGAACCGACACGCTGACAATGGGCAGCCCGCGGCGCTCGACAAACCAGACGGACAGACCATTGGCCAGCCGGATGCGCGTGACGGGCGGAAAGACGACCGGCTGATCGGGGCGGATGTCCGGCGGTTGACGACGGGCCGTGGTGTTCACGAGACGTCCACCGGGTCCGATCCCGACGCCGCCAGCGCTGCGCAACCGGCTGGGACCACGCTCAGGGTCACCTGGTGTCCGGGCAGCAGATGGCGAGCGGCAGCCGCCCGAACCGATTCCGTCGTGGCGTCGCGATAGCGGTTCAGATCCCTGGTAAAGAACCCGGGCTCTCCCAGCGACACGTTGTAGCTGTTCAGCTGATCCGACCGGCCGCCGAACCCTCCAACGTGCTGGAGACGCGACACGAAGGCCGTTTCGGTGAGCGCTTGTGCGCGGGCCAGTTCGTCGCGGGCTGGCCCCTCCCGCGCAAACGCGGCCAGTTCGCCGGCGACCGCCTCTTCGATGACGTCGAGGCTGACGCCGGGGACGGCGGTCACGGCGACGGCGAAGAAGCTGCCGAGATCGCGCGAACTCTGCGATGCGCTCACGTCGGTAGCGATCCGATCCGCGTACACCAGGCGCCGGTACAGGCGAGACGGCTTGCCGCCGGCGAGGATGTCGGCCGCCAGATCAAGATCGGCATCGCCGTCGGCGAAGTGGGCGGGCGTGAGCCACGCCTGGTAGAGACGCGGCAGCTCGACGCGGTCCTCGAGAACCAGACGCGAGGTCGCCGCGCCGACCGGCGCGAGCGCAATCGCCGGCGGCGCCTCGCCGGCAGAGCAGGTCCCGAAGTAGTCGTTGACCAGGTCGAGCACGGCACTTGGATCGACATCGCCGGCGATCGCCAGCGAGGCGTTGGCCGGATGGTAGAACTGGCGGAAGAACGCCTGCACATCGCCGAGTGTCGCATTGCGAAGATCAGCCGGCGCGCCGATGGTGATCCAGTGATACGGATGATCGGGAGGGAAGAGCGCCGCCGCGAGCGCGACCATGGCCAGTCCGTACGGCCGGTTCTCGTAGTTCTGGCGCCGCTCGTTCAAGACCACATCGCGCTGGGTCTCGAACGCGGTGGACGTAAGGCTCGGCAGCATGTTCATCATGCGATCCGATTCCATCCACAGCGCCAGCTCCAGCGCATTCGATGGCACAAGCTCCCAGTAGTTGGTGCGGTCCGTGTTGGTCGATCCGTTGATCTGGCCTCCTGCGCGCTGCAGCAGTTCGAAGTACGTCTTCCCGAAGTGCTTCGAGGGCTCGAACATCAGGTGCTCGAACAGGTGCGCAAGACCGGTGCGGCCGGCCGCCTCGTTCTTCGATCCGACGTGATACCAGAGATTGACGGCTGCCAGCGGGCACGCGTGATCCTCGTGGATAATCACCTGCAGCTGGTTGCCGAGGATGTGCTTGCTGAAGGGAACGTCGATGGACTGGCTCTCCATGCTGGTCATCGCGTAGGATGGTCACTTCGCCTGACTCATCGTATCGGTAAACGCGGCACATGGGAAACCAGCAACAGGCATGGCGCATGCTCGCGCTGCTCGGACTTGCCGAGCTGCTGGGCATGACGCCGTGGTTCTCCGCGACCGCGGTGACCTCCGGCATCGTCGCCCACTACCACCTCACGAGCGCACAGGCCTCATGGCTCACGATGGCCGTGCAGGGCGGGTTTGTGGCCGGAACGCTGGTGAGCGCACTGTTGAACGTAGCGGATCTCATCAGCGCCCGCTGGGTGTTCGCGATCGGCTGCGCGGCGGCGGCCGGCGCCAACGCGCTGGTGACTGTGGCCGCGTCGCCGCTTGAAGCGGTCGGATGGCGCTTCGTGACGGGGTTGGCGCTGGCGCTGGTCTATCCGCCGGCGATGAAGATTGCCGCAGGGTGGTTCAGGGAACGGCGCGGGGCGGCACTCGGGATCCTGATTGGGTGCCTGACGCTCGGCAAGGCCGTGCCGTACCTGCTGGCGGCAGTGTCCGACGGGACCTGGGCGTCGATGATGCTGTGGTCGTCCTGGTTCGCCTGCGCCGGCGGCCTGATCGTGGCGGTCACGGTTCGCGACGGCCCGTACGTGTCTGCCAGCGCACCATTCAATCCATCGGCAGCGCTGTCGGTCTTCGCCAGGCGCGGCACGCGGCTCGGCATCCTCGGCTACCTCGGGCACATGTGGGAGCTCTACGCCATGTGGACCTGGGTTGGCCTGTACGTCGCGGCAGCGATGCGCCTGCAACACGATCCCGCCGCCGATCATCTGGGATCGCTGGCGGCGTTTGTGGCCCTCGGCGCCGGCGCGGCGGGGTGCGTGGTGGCCGGCTTCTGGGCCGACCGCGCCGGCCGGGCCAGGGTGGCGGCGTGGGCCATGATGGGCAGCGCCACATGCTGCGCGCTCACCGCGGCGACATTCAGTGCGCCGTACGCGGTGCTGCTTCTGCTGGTCGGGGTCTGGGGGTTCTTTGTCGTTGCCGACTCGGCACAGTTCTCGGCGATCGTCGCGGAGACGAGCGACGACGATTACGTCGGCACGGCGCTGACCGTTCAAACGTGCCTGGGCTTCCTGCTGACCATGTTTTCGATCAGGCTGACCTCGGCGGTGGCGGATTGGATAGGGTGGCAGTGGGCATTCCTCGTGATTCTGCCGGGCCCGGTGCTCGGCGTGCAGGCGATGATGGCGCTGATGAAACCGCGAATCAGACGCGAATAGGCAATGGTAAGATCCCGCGCCGGAACATGCGACGGCGCAGGCACGTCATATCTAGGGATTCGGGCGGGCCGCGTCCTTTGGCTGCGGGAGGTCTCCGTGATTGACGTATCCAACCTCCGCAAGAAGTTCGGCGACAACGAAGCGCTGAAGGGCATCTCGTTCCACGTCGCCGCCGGCGAGATCTACGGCCTGCTCGGGCCGAACGGAGCCGGCAAGTCGACCACCATTGGCATCCTGTGCGGCTTGGTGAAGCCGGATGCCGGGCAGGCGCGGCTCAACGGGATCGACATCGCGCAACGGCCGGTCGACGCCCGGCGCGTGCTCGGGGTGGTCCCGCAGGAAGTGGCGCTCTATACGGAGTTCTCCGCCCGGGACAACCTGAAGTTCTTCGGGCGGCTGTACGGGCTGTCGGGAGCCGATCTCGCCGCGCGCATCGATCGCGTCCTGGCGCGGGTCGGCCTGACCGAGCGCGCCAAAGAGCCGATTGAGGGCTACTCAGGCGGCATGCTCCGGCGGCTCAACATCGCCGCGGGGCTGGTGCACGATCCCAAAGTCGTGCTGATGGACGAACCGACCGTCGGCCTCGATCCGCAGACACGTGCGAGCATCCTCGATCTGGTCCGCACGATTGCGTCGGCTGGAGCCGCCGTCGTCTACACGACGCACTACCTGGATGAGGCCGAGCGGCTCTGCGACCGCCTGGGCATCATCGACCGCGGCACGATTCTGGTCGAAGGCACGCTGCAGGAACTGCGCGAGGCCGCAGGCGCGCGCGAGATCATCGCGTTGCGCGGCGTATTCAAGACCGACGCCGTAACGCGCGAACTGCAGCAGCATCCCGAGTACGAGCTGCTCAAGGCGTCTGATGCCGAGCTCCTGCTGACCGTGCAGCGGGCCGACCAGCACCTGGCCGGCATCCTGGCGATCGCCGGCAGTCTCGGATCGGTGCGCGAGGTGGCCATCCGCCAGCCGAGCCTCGAGAGTTTGTTCATCAAGATGACGGGGAGAGAACTGAGGGAGTAGTCAGTCGTCTACGAACAGATTCGGATCCTCATGACTGCAGCCATCACCATCGCCACGCATCATCTCCGCCGGGTGGTTCGCAACCCGGGGCTGATCCTGCTGCTGGTCGCCATCCCACTCACTATCGCCCTCATCGAGTACGCCGCGTTCGGCCAGACGGCCGCCGCCGGCAAGCTGCCCCCGACCAAAGTGCTGTTTCTCGACGAGGACGGATCGCTGGCTTCGGGTGCGGTGCCGCAGGTGTTTGCCGGCAGCCCGGTAAAAGACATGTTTGAGCTTGCGCATGTCGCGAGCCGCGACGAAGCGATCGGCCTGTTCAAGAAGAGCCAGGCGGCCGCGCTCATCGTCGTGCCCAAAGGGTTTCAGGACAACCTGCTGGCCGGGAGGCGGTCCGAGCTCGTGCTGTACAAGAACCCCATTCAGAGCATCGGACCCGACATCGCGCAGAGCATGCTCGAGATGACAGTTGTCATCGGCAACGGGCTCTACGGACAGGCGATTGAGCCGATCAGCCGGATCAAGACCTACGTCGACCAGCGACGGGATCCGACCTCCGACGAGGTGGCTGAAGTGTCGCGGGGGTTCTTCGAGGCGGGCCGGCGGATGGTCAGCCTGCAGGGCCTTCAGAACATGAAGGTCGGCGTGATCCGTCCCGGAGAGGCAGCCGCGAAGACCGGGTTCGGCAACGATCCGAAGCTGTTCTTCGCGTACGTGTTTCCCGGGCTGGTGGTGTTCGCGTTGATGTTCATCGCGCAGTCGCTGGCGATGCGGCTCCTGCGCGACCGGATGAAAGGGCTGCAGCGGCGCATCGCCATCGCCCCGGCATCGGGCCTGGCCGTGATCTTTGGCGGGGTGATCTTCATGGTCGTCTCGATGCTGGCCCTGCTGCTCGTTCTGGCCGCGCTCGGGGCCATCGTGTTCCGGCTCCAGCTTCGCGACCCGATCGCGCTGATGGCGATCGGCATCGGCTTCGCGATCTTCGCCTCGGGCCTGCACCTGTTGTCGAACAGCCTCGCGAAGAGCGACCGCGGGGCGTCGTTTGTCGGCGGCGTCGTGGTGATGCTGCTCTCGCTGGTCGGAGGATCGTTTGTGCCGGCCGAGCAGTTCCCGCCCTTCCTTCGGAGTGTAGCGATGATCGTGCCGAACGGCGCCGCCCAGCAGGGGTTCATCGACGTGCTCGTGCACAAGCTGCCGATCGCGCAACTGGGCGGGCGCCTGGCCGTGACGTGGGCCTGGGGGCTGACAACGGTTGGACTGGCCATGTGGTTCGAAGGTCGGAGACTCAAGCAGTGATGCACCCGGCTCTTGTGATTGCCTGGTACGACATCAAGCGCGTGTTGCGCGAACGCGAGACGCTGTTCTGGCTCTTCGTCGGGCCGGTCATCTTCACGGTGTTTTTTGGCCTGCTGTTCAGGCCCGAACCCGCGCGCCGACCGATGCTGATCGTCGTGAACCAGGACGCAACCGACGACATCGTGCGGCGCGTGTCGCCCTATCTCGAGCAGGACGGCGTGACCGTCAGGCTGGCAGACGCCGTCGCGGCGAATCGCCTGTCGCTGGTCGTTCCGGCCGGCGCGCTGAAGGCGCTCGAGGCCGGCAAGTCTGTCGACTTCGTGCTGCACGCGGGCGCCGAGGAAACCGGCAGCGAACGCACCCTGCGGTTCAAATTCCAGAAGGCCATCACGAACGTGTACTTCGCACTCGATCGAAACGCCGACCGACCGCACGCGCCGGCGACCGGCGACGGCCTGGCCACTGTCACTTCAGGACCGTTGTTTATGACCCAGGCCGACATCGGCGTGCGGAAACAGGACGTGACGGCCGGATTTCAGCGCAGCGTGCCGTCGTATCTCGTGATGTTCGTCTTTCTCAACCTGCTCGTCTCAGGCGCGGGCATCGCGGAAGATCGCGCCAGCGGCAGGCTTCGCCGGATGAGCATGGCTCCCGTGTCGCGTCGCGCGATCGTGCTTGGCAAACTGCTGGGCCGGTTCACGATTGGATGGATCCAGATCATCTACATGCTCGGGTTCGGCCTGATCGTCGGGATTCGCTGGGCGGACCATCCGTGGGTGTTCTTCGCGTTCCTGAGCCTCTTTGCCCTGGCTGCCGCCTCGCTCGGCATCCTGCTGGGCACGCTGTTCAAGGACCCGGACAAGTGCGCCAGCCTCGCCGTCTGGGTGGCGGTGCTGCTATCGCCGCTCGGCGGGCTCTGGTGGCCGATCGAGCTGGGCAGTCCGGTGATGCGCCAGATCTCCTATTTCGTGCCGACCGGGTGGGCCATGGAGGGAGTCAACTCGATGCTGGCGTTCGGAGCCGGTGCGGTTGACGTCGCACCGTTCGCCCTCGGCTTCCTTGCGCTGTTCGCCGTCAGTTTTCCCCTCGCTGCACGGCGCCTGGAGACGGGACCCTGAACTCGACGCGGTCGGACCGCGGCGGCCACGCGCCGCGCTGGTGGCCGAGAGAAGGCAGGGCGCGAGTCGAATTGTGAGCACAGCCCCAGCCAGATGCTTCCGCCCGGCGTCCAAGAGGGTAGAGCGGTTGCCGATGGGGCTCTCACCATAATCTGCAACCCCCCGAGCGTCCGGCGCGTATAAGTATCTGGATGCCCGGTGCGGGGTGTAAACTATGCTCGGGTCGCTGCTGTCTATGAGCTTTGCCCGCCTAAGCCTCAGCCTGTTCGGCGCCGTGGCCGTTGTCTCGGCGGTGCTGGCCAGCGCGACCATCTGGCTGCTGATTACTGATCCGGTAACCGTCGCCGATGCCGTCGAATCGGGACAGGTCTCGCCGCTGGTCCAGGCCCTGGCCGGTGTTCTCTACACGGCGTTCCAGGGCATTCTCAAGTATCTCTAGAGATTGGACCCCTACAACTCCTTCTGCAGAAACCGCAGCAGGTAGAAGGCGTCCAGGTACTTGAACGGGGTGACGCCCGTCGTGTAGTGTCCGCAAGGCAGCACACGGATTCGCGTCGGCGTGTTGTGCGCCCGGAATTCCTTCACCGCCGCGCGAGACAGATGAAGCGGGAATGACAGGTCGTACAGCCCGTAGATGATCAGGGAAGGCCTGTTCGCAATCCGGTGCATGTACGACTGCGGGCTGATCGGTCCCCAGATCTCGCGCAGCCGCGGCAGATCGATGTGTCCTTCCATCCCGGCCCGCACGTGCGCGGTCGAAATGCCTTCCCAGATCACGTCGGCGAACCACAAAGACGCGTGGTTGAACGCCATTGCCTTGACCAGCGGCTCGTGCGTGGCCGTCAGCATCGAGAGACAGGATCCGAGGCTGGTGCCCATCAGCCCGATGCGTTCGTATCCCTGCTGATCGAGCCACGCGACCGCGCGGCGCGTGTCGAGGACGGCCTGCCGACAGACCTGCAGCGTCTGCGCCATATTGCTCGATACGATATAGTCGGCGCGCTGCAGCTCGGGCGGCCTGCGCCTCTCGTGATACGGCAGCGTCAGGCGCAAGGCGCTGATGCCGATGCGCTGCAGCAGCCGGCACAGCGCGACGTGTCCTTCCTCATCGGCGTTCCATTGCGGCGTCACCACCACCGCGCGCCTGGTCACGGGCGCGCCTTTCGCGCGAGGCTTCGCCACCGCCGGAAAGTACCGCGTGTAGACCGTGTTGTTCTCCTTGTCCCTCGTGGTGACCCCGCTCTCAAACGTCACCATCCGTTCGCCCGGCTTCGCGTCGGCCGGCAGAGTGGCGGTCCCGTAACTGCTCGCGGGCTCGACGGCAAACCACGCGTCAGAGTTGCTCATGGCGCGCTCGACCCAGGCCCGCACCACCAGTGCCGGATCACGGTGATCGACGCCGTCGCGTTCGGCGGCCGGAATCCAGTCGACGCCCCACTCGAAGGGACGGACGATGCGGTTCTGGTCAGCCGCGGCGAGCCGGCGCTCCCACCGATGGAAGTAGTGACGTGCAAGACCCACGCTGGCATTATCTTCGGTTTGGGCAGCCGAGACACCCGAATTGGGCCGCCAGCCCACGTGATATCATCCGTTTTCCGCAGTCGAATCTGCTGTCTTCGATCGACGAGACAGCCGGGTATCGCCGTGGAGATGCCGATGAAGCTGTCCATCATCATGCCGGTCTACAACGAACGCGTGACGATTCGCGAGATCGTCAGGCGTGTGCTGGCCACCGATCTCCCGACGCTCGATCGTGAACTGCTGATCATCGACGACGGCTCGACCGACGGCACGCGCGACATGATCGCGGAGATGGACGGGCGCGACGGCATCCGGGTCGTGCTGCAGCCTCAGAATCTCGGAAAGGGTGCCGCCGTGGCGCGGGGTGTTCGCGAAGCCTCCGGCGACATCCTCATCATTCAGGACGCCGATCTGGAGTACGACCCGGCGGAGTACCCCATCGTGCTGCGGCCGATCCTGGCTGGCGACGCCGATGTCGTGTTCGGGTCGCGTTTTCTCGGAACCCCCTCGGGCCATCGCGTGCTGTACTTCTGGCACTCGGTCGGCAACTTCTTTCTGACGCTGCTCTCCAACGCCGTCAGCGGGCTGAATCTCACGGACATGGAAACCTGCTACAAGGCGATGACCACCGCCGTGGCCTCCCGCCTGGATCTGCGGTCGCGGCGTTTCGGCATCGAGCCGGAGATCACGGTCAAGGTCGCGCGCCTGCGCGCCCGGGTGTTCGAGGTGCCGATCTCGTACTATGGGCGGACCTACGAAGAAGGCAAGAAGATCGGGCTCAAGGACGGGTTCCAGGCGATCTGGACCCTGTTGCGCTTCGCGTGGTGGAAGGCGCCGAAGCGATAGGGCAGCCTCGGGCGGCAGCCCTGGCCGCCCGCGCCTGCGGTCAATCACGATGATTCCAGACACCGCGCAACCCGCCCCACACCGGATACCCATGTGGCAGCACGCCGCAGTGGCGCTGCTCTTTTGCGCGCTCACGGCCCTGATGGTCCCATCGCTGGTGAGCGATCCGTTCGGCGTGGTGATCGGCTGGCCAGGCGACAACACTTTCTATATCAGACAGTTCTGGTGGATGAAGCGAGCGCTGGTCGATCTGCACACGTCGCCGTTTTTCGACCCATCGACCTACTATCCGGCCGGCCATGCGACGGCGAACGGAGAACTCGTTCCGGCTGTCACGCTGCCCGGGATCCCGCTCACGATGATGGGGGGCGCGGTCTTCGCCTACAACATCAGCCTGTTGGTGACGTTTGCGATGACCGGGTTCGGGACCTATCTCTGGGTGCTGGAATTGACTGGCAGCCTGCCTGGCGGCATTGTCGCGGGCATCGTCGCGGCGTTCCTGCCGTACCGATTCGCGCACGTGCTCGGTCATCTCCCGATGGTGAGTACCCACTGGGTACCGCTCACACTGCTGGCGTTTGAGCGATTCTTCAAGCGCCGCCTGGTCTGGCCAGCCATCTTGCTGGGATCGAGCTTCGCCCTGGTCGCCCTCTCGTCCTGGTACTACGCCTACGCGATAGGGCTGATGCTGCCGATCTACGCCTTGGTGCGCAGCCGGCCATGGCGAAAGAACTGGGATGCAGCGTGGTGGCGGGGTCTGGCGGTGGCGGCGGCGACGGCGGCGATGCTGTTGCTGCCGTTCGTCGTGCCGTACCTTCGGCTTCGGGCAGGCGGAGGTTTGACGCGGGGCATCGGAGAGATGGAATCGTGGTCGTTGAACTTCTACGATTTCCTGCTGCCCAATCGTCTCAACCCCGCGTTCGCCGGATTTGTGCTGCACTGGTTTCCGCAGCAGGCGGCGCAGTGGGTCGAGCGCGGCGTGTCGCTTGGCTACACCGCCATTGCCCTCGCACTGGTGGCTTGGGCGGCTCGACGCCGTCACCCGGCGATGGCTGCTCTGCTGGCCGTGTGGATCGCGTCGTTCGCCATTGCGCTCGGACCGACGTTTCACACCGGCGACCGGCAATGGCTGATTCCTGTCCCCTTGCCCGTCACGGCACTAGTGGCAAAGGCGTTCGGGTCGTTCGGGTCGATGGCCCAGATCAAGGATGAGATTCTCGCCCGCCAGGCGCTGGCCATTCCGATGCCCGCCATGTTCCTGTTTCTGTTCGTGCCAATGACCAGCGGTATGCGCGTCATGTCGCGCTTCGGGATGTGGACGGGGCTGATGACGGCCGGTCTCGCCGGCTGGGGCACCGCGCTGGTGCTGCAGAGACTGCACCAGAGGTTCGGCCATCGCCCCGTGATCACGGTTATCGTGGTTGCCGTGCTTGGAGGTCTGGTGCTGTCAGAAAGTCAGAGCCGGATTCCGACGATGGCCCTCCGACCGCGCGGCGTCGACGTGTGGCTGGCGCAGCAGGCGCAACCCGGAGCGGTGGCTGAACTGCCCCTGGAGTCAGCGTTTCTCCCCATCCAGGACTACTACAAGACGATCCACCAACGACCCACAATCTTCGGTCCGGTGGGCGACAGCTTCTTCCCGCCACTGTTCGAGCCGCGCAAGGCGGCGCTGGCAGACTTTCCGTCCGATCCGAGCGTGGCAGCGCTGCGGAGCTGGGGGGTGCGGTACGTGCTATTCACGCCTTCAATCATAGGCGGCTGGGCGACGCTGAAGCAGAAGGTCGATGCCCAACCAGGGTTGTCCTTCGACCGCGAGATTGACGGCGTGCTCGTGTACCTCATTCGCTAGGCGTCCGGGCGTTGCCAGATTTTGGCACTCAACGGACAATTTCTGTCGGACCCCCCTCACAGTATTGCAGTCTGGAACGGACCCGGACGTTGGTCAGGCACCGTTCGCCTCGGGTGGCCATGCGGGCATGGCTCTTGCTCTCAGATCCAGAAGGTGCAGTGTCTCCAGCGTCTTCTAACGGGCGGCGCAGGCGCCGCCGTGTACCCGAGGGAGTGGCAATGCGGCAGGGAATCCTCGCCATCGCGGCCGTTGGTCTGGTTGCAGCAGCTTTGGCATCGCATGCGGCCGGCCAATCCGTGGGGGCGCCAGCCAGCCAGATCGTCGTGGCGGCTGGACAGGATTGGGCGACGCGGACGTTCCAGAAGCCCATTGACATGAATCAGTGGACCGATGTCAGTTGGTGGCTGTATGCCAACGACGGCCCGCTCACGAATTTGAGCGGCGTGACTCACACCACCTGCACCGGCGGCGGATCGACCTCGACCTGCCTCAAGGCGACGACGTCAGGTACCGACAGCAACCTCTGGATCCTTGAAACAGGCAACCCTCCCAGTTCGAGGATTGGCAAGACGGGCGACAACTTTCCGATCGACGCCAGCACTTACAAGACTGTCGCCGTTCGCATGAGACTCGATACCGGCGGAGCCTGCACGTTGGCGTTGCCGACGCTCGCGTGTACGGCCGGCTACCTCTGGCACAAAGGGACCCTCTACGACACTCCGACGACTGAAACTCGTTCGAATAGTTTCTTCACCTTTGACGGATGGCAGATCTACTTCATAGACCTGCCGACGTTCGGCTATGCCAGCGGATCCCCTCTGGCGCCGTGGACCGGCACGATCGGCGACCTGCGGCTGAATCTGACGGCCACTGCCGGCGCGGCGATCGAGATCGACTGGATCCGGCTGGTTCCCGATAACCTGCCCACCCAGACCATTACATGGAGTGGTTTTTCGGGTAACGTGGACGTCTATCTGGACGACAACCAGACGGCGTCAGATGGCAACCTGGGTGTGCTCACCGCGTCCAACCAGGCGCTGCCTGCGCGCAATGTCTCAGGCGGGTCGCACACCTTCCAGCCCGGCGCCCTGGCCGCGGGCGACTATTACGTGGAGATTTGCCCGACCGGCGCCGATCCGGCAACCAGCAACGGGTGCAGGTACTCGTCCGGTTTCTACCGCGTCAACGACACTCCGACGTTCACGTTCACGTCTCCCTCGCCCGAGGGCAGCAGCGACGACTTCGCGACGGTCCAGCTGAACCAGGCGTGGGACATGACGAGCACGTCGCAGGTCGACTATGCCGTCAACGTCTCAGGCCTGACCGCGACGACGATCGCCGCAGTCAATGAAGCGGGAAGCTCGCTCGGGAACGTCAACGTCCTCCAGGGCACCAGTGCGGCGGCAGGGCAGGTCGGGTCTGGCGATCCGTACATGTACTTCCTGTGGTTTGCGGGTGATGGGCGCGGGCGCTACAAGAAGATCGACTCGAGCCGCTACCACATTCTCACGCTGGAAATGGGTGTTCCCGACAAGGCCCGCGACATCAACCTCGGATCGATCGCGCGCGTCGTCTGGCTGATCGAGGGCGAAGAGGCCAAGGAGAACGTCAGCAAAGACCTGATCTTCAACTCGCGCGCCGGCTCTAACGTGATGTCGAAGATCATCACGTCGATGCGGACATGCGAGCCGTCGGTAACCGAATGGAATCACTGCCTGCGGATCGTGACCGAAGCCGGCACCGAGCTGTCGACGACGGGGTGGGCCGGCAACATCGAGAATTTCCGTCTCGATCCGCACGAGTACCCGGACGCCACGACGTTCTACGTCAAGAACTTCAAGCTCGCCGCCAACGAGAAGACGGTCAGCAACCAGTACACCATCCGGTGGACGTACGCCGATTTGCTGGCGCCGGGTACCCCGACGCTGACGCTGTACTACGACACCGATATCGACCCGTCGAGCGGCCTCACACAGATCGTCACAGGCGTGAATCCGGCGATCTCCAGCAGCTACACGTGGAATACGACCGGTGTTCCCAATGGCACCTATTACATCTACGCGAGCGTTTCGGACGGCCTGAACGCCAACGCCGCGTATTCCCGCTGGCCGATTATCGTGGATTCGTCGACAACCAGCGCGTTGTTGCCGCGAATCGCGCTGAATCGCCGCCGCCTCGATTTCGGTGGCAACGACAATGGCCGACTCGTCGGCGATCCTCAGACAGTCAGCGTCGCAATCTCAGGAACTGGCGCGAGCAGTGTACGGTGGAAGGTCACGTCGAGCAATCCGTTGGTCCTTGTCTCGCCGGTATCGGGCACTGGCAGCGGCACCTTCGACGTCTCGATCGCGTCGAGCACGATCTACCCGGACAACATGTGGGGCGACTACTACGTGACGGTGGAGGAGTCGGTCGCGGGAACGACATCGAATTCCGCGCAGTACATCCGGGTGGTCTTCACGATGTACCCAAAGACAGGAACCTCCGCGCCATTCGGAGCGTTCGACACGCCAGTGAACGGTACGGCCGGGATGCAGGGGTCGTTCGCGGTGACCGGTTGGGCGCTTGACGACGTCGGGATCGATCACGTGGAGATCTGGCGAGACTTGACGCCGACAGAGAATCTTGCTCATGCCTACACTTCCGATCCGTCTCACCCCGCGTACGGCAAGGTGTTTATCGCGAGGCCGTTGTTTGTGGCAGACGCGCGCCCGGACGTAGAGAGTTTGTACGCCGGCACCCCGGCAGCCTACCGCGCGGGCTGGGGGTACCTGCTGCTGTCATGGGGACTGGAAGGTCGAGGGAACGGCTCGTACACGCTCTACGCGTTCGCGTTCGACAAGGATGGCCACGCGACGCCGCTCGGAACCAAGACTATTTCCGTGGACAACGTGCATGCGTCCAAGCCGTTCGGATCGATTGATACGCCGGGGTACGGGGAGACCAAGTCCGGGGTCTTCGTCAACTTCGGCTGGGCGCTGACGCCGGCGGGGGACTCGTCGTGCCGGATCGACAACGGTCACGTGTTTGTGAGCATCGACTCGCTCCCGCTCGCGCTGGTCAACTATGGGGACGCGCGCAGTGATATCGCGACGGCGTTCCCGGACTTCTTGAACGGCACCAACGCCAGTGGCGCCTACTACGTGGATACGACGGCGCTCACCAACGGCCGACACCAGATCGGCTGGCTGGTGTACGACAACTGCGGCCGGGGTGATGGCATCGGCAGCCGGTTCTTCAACGTGCTGAACAGCGGCGCCAGGCCTTCCCTCGATTTCGCGGCGGCGTCGGGCGCCCGACCTCCGGCGCCTGCGCTGCCTGGCGTCAGCCGCGAGCCCGTGACCGTGCGCCACGTGGCTGGCGACTGGCAGGTGATCGAGCCCAACGCCGATGGCGTTCGGGTGATCGAGGTCGGACAATCCGACAGGATTGAAGTTCGGTTGCCGCTGGCAGCAGGTTCGTACACCGGGTATCTGGACACGCAAGGTGCGCGGCGCCGGCTGCCGCTCGGATCGTCGCTTGACGAGCGCGGCGGCATCTTCTATTGGCAGCCGGCCCCGGGTTTTCTCGGCCGCTACGACCTGGTATTTGTCGCACCGGGCGGCATGGGCGTGCGCCTCGGGGTCGTCGTCGGGCCGTCGATGCGGATGGCGATTGACACGCCTGCCAGCGGCGCCGAGGTGCGCCGGCCATTTGCCGTAGCGGGCTGGGCGCTCGACCTGGCTGGGGAGCAGGGCTCAGGCGTCGATACGGTGCATGTGTGGGCGTACCCTGCCGGCGGCGCCCCGCCGATCTGGCTCGGCGTGGCCGAGTACGGTGATCCGCGGCCGGATGTGGGCGCGCTCTACGGAACGACATTCACGAAGGCGGCGTACACGCTCGTAGTCGGTCACCTTTCGCCGGGCACCTACGACATCGTGGTCTACGTGCACCGGGCGAAGACCGGATCGTTCGACGCCGCCCAGATCGTGCGCTTCACGGTCAGATAGCCTGGTTCATCTGCCTTCGCGAAAAGCTCCGGCGGCCGTGCCCGTCGGCCCGGGAACTACCGGACGGCGATCCGCACGATCTGCGCGCCTTCAAACGCGTTGGTCCGCGCGCGGTGAGGATAGACGACGACATCGTAGGAACCAGGCGCCAGGTTGCCGACGTTCAGGCTGTACGACGACTCACTGAAGGCCGCTCCGTAGACGTCCCCGACATCAGGGCGGGGATCGCCTCGGTCGGCAACACCAAGCCATATCGGTGCGGATCCGTCGAGCGGGTACGCCCACACGTGCACTGTATCGATTCCCGACCCGTTCTCGCTGGCAAGATCGACGGCCCAGCCCTCAACCGTGAAGGGCCCCGACACTGTCCGGTCGGATTCCGGTACGTCGATGGCCATCCGGACCGCAGGGCCAACAATCACACGCACCGCGACGGCCGCCTCATCGGGCGTGACGAACAGTAGATCGAAACTGCCAAGAAAACCGGCGGCGGGCTGCCAGTAGTAGACGCCCTCGCCGGTGTCCAGTGACGAGCCCAGCGGCAAGGGCCGGTGCTGCCCGTTCACCATCTGGTATCCCCTGAACGTGCCGGATCGTCGGTGGGGCAGCGCGATGTCCACGCGGCCGTCCTGAACGATTTCGACCACTCTGTCACCGCCGCGGTTCGGCCAGACAGCCTGCCACACCTCGCCACCGTGCCGAACCGAGATTGCGTCGGCGCTGACGGAGGGAGGCCGCGCCTTCGTCGCGCCCGCATCGACGGCAGGCCGGGCGCCGCCGCCTCCATTCAGCACGGTGAAGAACCGGCTGCCGATGCCATCCTGCCGGCCGCAGCTATCGGTCACCAGCCAGCCGATCTGATGCTGGCCATTGGACAACTGCCTGGTGTCGACCAGGTACGCGCCGCTCGCGTTCGTGCTATTCAAGAAGGCTGGAAAGGCCGCCGCAATATCACTGCGCGCGTCCCCATACATGGCGGTTGCGAGCGGGAGCGAGTCAATGCTCACCTGCACACCGCCGTTGTCAATTCGGCACGATGCCGATCCGAGCGGCGTCAGGGCCCAGCCGAAGTTGAAGAAGCTCCCGGACGTCGTTTCCCCGTACGCCGGCGTATCAATCGATCCAAACGGTTTGGACGCATGCGCGTTGTCCACGGAGATGGTCTTGGTCCCGAGCGTCGTCGCGTGGCCTTCCTGGTCGAACGCGAACGCGTAGAGCGTGTACGGTCCGTTCCCCTGACCTTCGAGCCCCCACGACAGCAGCAGGTAACCCCAGCCTGAGCGGTACGACTGCGGGAATGTCGGATACGCCGCCTCGACGTCTGGTCGCGCTCCTTGGACGAACAGCGGATTCGCGATGAACACCTTGCCGTACGCGGGATGAGACGGATCGGTGGTGTAGGCATGAGCCGGGTCCTCTCCCGCTACCAGGTCGCGCCAGATCTCGACATGATCGATCCCGAGGTCGTCGAGCGCCCAGCCCGTCACAGCGAACGAACCCTGCATACCGGCTGTTCCATCGGTCGGCGTGTCGAACGCGCCGAATGGCGCGCCCGTCGTACCAGGCAGGGAGATCCTCAAGGTCACCGGAATCGACGCCGATGACGCTGGCGTCGTTAAGGTCGATACCGTGATCGTCCCGCTCAGCAACGTGCTTCCAGCAATGATGTCGGCCGGATTGACAATGCTCACGGTGAACTGTCCCGCGCCGGTTCCAGACCCGCCCGTCACCTGCAGCCACGCCTGACCCGCTGTCGCGGTCCACGCCGTCGAGATGCCCGACACGCTCACGGTTTGTGCCGGCGTCACAAACGCAATCGCCCGTCCCGCCCCGTTCTTTGAAGCGGCGAACAGCAGGGGCGACGGGTCGAGCGTGATCTGGCCTGAAATCGTCAACGTCGCCGCGTTGGTCGGCGTGCTGCCTCCGTCACTGGTGAACACCGCACGGTAGCGGTTGTTGTGATCGGCGGCAGCCGCAACAAACGTGTACGTGGTTGCGGTGGCTCCCGTCAGGTCGGTGAAGGTCGCTCCGCCGTTGGTGCTGATCTGCCACTGCACCGTCGGAGCCGGGCTGCTGCTGGCTGCGGCCGAGAAACTTACGGATCCGCCGGCCCGGGCCGTCGCATCACTCGGATGCAGGGTGATTGAGGGCGGCGTCCTCACCGTCAGCGTGGCGGCACTGGTCGCCGCGCTGCCCATGAAGTTGGTGAACACGGCGCGGTACTGCTTGCCGCTATCACCGAATCCCGCGACGAGCGCATACGTAGCGGCAGTCGCCCCGCCGATGTCGTTCCAGCTTCCACCGCCGTCCGTGCTCACCTGCCAGCGAACCGTTGGCGAGGGGTTGCCACTTGCCGACGCCGCAAATGTCGCGGTCGATCCCGCCGTGACCGTCTGGCTGCCCGGCTGGGAGGTGATCGCGGGACCCGACGGCGAGGCCGCCTGCCGGAAATTCGCGACGGTGAACGCCGTGTTGTTCAACGCCTGGTGATCGTCGGCGTCGCACGACATGTTCGAGGCATCACCGGTCGGGCAGTCCGTCTTCGTGCCGCCGGGAATGCCCATCGGGGCACTCCCGTTCGCGCCAGGGGACATGATGGCGGGGTTCGACCAGTAGAGCAGCCGCGTGCAGCTGAAACCCAGATCCTTGGTGCAGGCGAAGTTATAGGCCATCACCGTCCGAAACCGGTTCCGGGTATCGACATAGCCATGTGCGTACGAGTAGGGCGTTGTCGAGTTGTCCATGTACCAGTCGTGCTGGGCCCCCATGTTGTGGCCGAGTTCGTGAGCCAGCGTGAAGCCGGGGATGCAGGACCGGTCGACAACGTTGAACGCATAGCGCTCGAAATACAAGCCCACCGAATCCATCATGTAACCCATGCCACACCAGTCGGTCGCCCTTCTGATGATCAACGACACGAGATCGGCCCCGTAGCCGTCGCGAAGACCTGCGACGCCGCTCAAGGCACCCGCTCCGCCTTGCAGGTTGTCCAGGTCCCGCTCCATTCCCGTGTTCGTGTCGCCCGAGACGTACGGGCTTTCCGTGTACTCCACCTCACCGACATACACCGCGTTGAGTCGCTGCGTGATCCCGCTGTTCGCATACGAGGTGTTCGCGTCACTGACCCCCTGATTGATCAGCGCACGAATGCCGCTCGTGCCGCCGGCCTCCGCTGCCGCCGCAGGCGTGTAGAGCACCATCACATCGATCGTCGCCCCGCTGTCTCCCGCGGCAGCCGGATCGCGAGGTGCGGCGGCGGCTGCCGTGCGACCGACGGACACGGCGATCGGATTGGCCTCCGGAAGAAAGTTCGCCTGATCGATCTGAGCCACCTCGTGGACGCCGCCCCCGACGTACCTGATGGTGTAGGCCGCTTCCGGCATGACGATGCCCCCGGCGACCACACCGTCAACCGTCGCCAGCGTCACCGTGCTGAGATCATGGCCAGGGATGTGACCGACCCACGTGAAGCCCCCGACAGCGGGATCGATGCGATCCACGACAGCGTTGTACGCGAGGTCGTCGAACAGATTGATCAGAAGGGACGGGCCAGCCGCGGCGCCAGGATCGACAGGCCGCGCGGCCTGAAGCGCGCCGAGGTCGATGGTCACAAGCCGGGACCGAATCACTGTGGGATCGGCAGGTCGAGCCTGGGCCGCTGGCTGCGAAGAGGCGGCAAACAGGATTCCACGAATGTCGCGGGAGCGGAACGCCGACAACGGCGAGCCGGCAGGGGCGCCGAGCGCGAGGACCGCCACCAGCAGCAGACCGAACGTCCTCGTGCTCGGGACAGACATTTCAGCTCCGCAAGAGAATCAGCAGGCGCTGCAGGGGGTATATCGGCTATTGTCGCACGGTTATCCGCACGGACAGCGCCGCTTCAAACGCGGTGGTTCTGGCCCGGTGCGCGTATGCGACAACGTCATAGGTGCCAGCTGGCAACTGGTCCACGACGAGCGAGAACGACGCGTCAACAAACGTCGGTCCGTACAGGGCGCCGACGTCGGGTCGCGACCCTCCGCAGGCGGCCACTCCGAGCCACAGAGGCGCGCCTCCGTCGGCTGGATAGGCCCACACGTGAACGGTGTCCACACCCGCGCCGTGATCACTTGCCAGATCCACCGCCCAGCCGGAAACGGTGAAGGGCGATGACACGACCGCTGCCTGAGCCGGCGTATCCACGACCATTCGCATCGGCGGGCCGACGACGACACGCACGCGAACGAATCCGTCCGCGCCATCTACCGGCGCGAAGAGCAGGTCGAAGATCCCCAGGAACCCGGGCGATGGCTGCCAGTAGAAGATCCCTGCGCGCGCGTCGAGCGACGAGCCGAGCGGAAGCGGCCGCCGGCCCGGGCCGAGCTGCTGGAATCCTGCGTAGGTCCCGTGCAGCAGTGCGGGCAACTGCACTTCGATGCGTTGATCCTGATCGACCTCGATGACGCGCGTCCCGTCCGCATTCAGGGCCACCGCCTGCCATTCGCCGCGCAGACGACGCACGTGCACGGGGTCGGTGCGCACCGCGGGGCGGGCCGCCGCCGCGGGCGCCGCCCAGTGCACAGCATCAGGCGTCTGCGTTCCCGCGTAGGGGCGCGATTCATCGCGCCCGGCCGCGGTGGCAGGCTCTCGAGCGGGCGCCATCAATGGCGCCCCTACGGCCCGGGCTGAGCCGGGGCTCGTCGCCTCGGCGCCCGCGTCATCCGCCGGCCGCGCGCCGCCATTCAGTACATTGAAGAACCGGCTGCCGACTCCGTCCTGCCGGCCGCAGGTGTCTGTCACGAGCCAGCCAATCTGATGGATGCCGTTGCCGATCGTCGACGTGTCGAGGTAGTACGCGCCGCTGCTGCCAGTGTCGTTGCTGAAGCCCGGAAACGCAGCCGCGATATCGGTGCGGAGATCGCCGTAGTTGACGGCAAGCAGCGGCCCCGAGTCGATATTCATCTTCACGTCGCCGTTCGAGATGGCGCACTCCGGTTCCGCAGGCGGCGTGAGCGCCCACCCGAAATTCCAGAACGCGCCCGCGACGGTCGCGCCGTACCCGGGCGTGTCGATCGCGCCGAACGGCCTGGTCGCATGCGCGTTGTCGACCGTGATCGTCCTGGTGCCGAGCAGGGAGTGATGGCCCTCCTTGTCGAAGGCGTACGCGTAGAGGGTGTACCGATCGTTTCCCTGATTCCACAGTCCCCACGAGAGCAGCAGATAGCCCCAGCCGGCCCGATTCGCAAAGGGAGATTCCGGGAATGCCGCCTCGACATCGGTTCGGGCTCCCGAGACAAAGAAGGGATTGGCGATGAAGATCTTCCCGTAGGCCGGGTGGGCTGGATCGGTGATGTACGGCGGCGTCGTCTCGTTTGGCACCGGGTCGCGCCAGAGTTCGACACGATCGATTTCGATGTCATCGAGCGCCCAACCGGTCACCGCAAGTGACCCTTGCAGGCCGGTGGCACCGTCCAATGGGGTGTCGAAGGACCCGAACGGAGGGGCTGAAGCCATGTCGTTGGTGAGCACGACCGGCACATTGATCGTGCGCACGCCCTCCACCGAACCCGGCCCCGACACGGTGACGACCGCCGTGTAGGTGCCAGGAGACATGAGCGCCATCCGGCCCGGGTCCACTGAAATGGTGAAGGTGCCGTCGCCATGGCCCGACTCAGGCGATAGCACAATCCACGGTTTGTCAGCGCTCACTGACCAATCCACCGTTCCGCCGGTCGGCTGGCTTACCCGCACAATCTGTGTGGACGTGAAGTTGGCCGTGACGCCTTGCACTTGTTGCACGGTGAAAGCCACGGACGTGCGATCGACCTTGAGGGTCGGCGCCCACCCGTCGCGCAGATACTCGGCGAACCGCCGCAACGCGGTTTCGAATCCGGTGTCCAGGATCCTGTAGGCGCTCGACTCCCACATGAATGGCGCGAGCACCCGGGGGCGGTAGCGCCGCAGGATCTCGATCTCGTCCTGGTAGATGGCGGTATCGAACGGCTGGGGACCCGTTCCCGGGCTTCCGGACCCGGGGGAGCCCGGAGATCCAGGAGAGTCCGAGGACACCAATGTGGCCGGCGCAGCACGCGCTGCCCAGCGCCGCTGCTCGGATTGCCGCAGCGCCCGTTCGGCAGAGTCTGCCGACGCCAGCGGCACCACCGGGTTCCACTCGAAGATGCCCCACGAGGTGCCCGCGAGGCCTCCCCGTCCTTCGACGCAGGTCGGCGGCGACGTGATGCCCGGCTCGCACGACTTGATTGCGGCGGAATAGCCTGGCAGCGTTCTCAGGTACGTGTTGGTGCCGAAGCGAACGCCGAACGACGTGAACCCGAGGCCGCCATAGGGCATCACATTGGCGGTCCACCACGGACTCGCCGACCCGAGCAGGCGCGAGTTCGGATTCTCCGGGGTTCCGCCAAACAAATAGTCCGCCGGGATCTGATATGAGAACCATCGATCAGCCGGGACGACACGACCCATGTCGTCGGGCGTCGTCGTCATCCACCTGGCCAGGTCCTTGTTATGTCGCCAGATCATGGTCTGGCGGAACTGATCCCAGATGTTCCACCACGGGTCGGACGCATTCACAATCCGGGAGGCATCGAAGTACTGCGCGCCGGCGTCTGGCATCGGATCGAAGGCGGCGTCCGCATAAACGCTTTTCGGGATGGCCTTGGGATCCGGCGTGTCCGGGTCGGACAGGGACCAGTCGAAGTAGCGAAGATTCCACGATGTGAACGATGTGCCGAAATCCCCGTTGAGGGTGTGTCCATCGCCGTTGGTATCGACCGCCGGGCTGGCATCATGACGGTATCGCGCCGCGCTGGCCCAGGCTTCGCCATCAAACGGCGCACCCGGGGCATACAAACCCTCGCCACGGAGCCAGTCGCGGAATTCCGCAATCGCGAATGGCGAATAGTCGGCCACCTTCGGCAGGTCTTCCGAGTCGAGTTCGATCTCGCCGTCTCCCGCGATGGCGACGAGCGTCTCCGGATCCTGGGCGATGCGCGAGGCGAGGATCTTCGCGACTTCCTTCATGTAGGCCTGTTGGACGCGGTACTGCCGCCGCGCATACCGTGAAAACGTCCACCAGCCGTCTTTCGCCTGGTTGTCCCCCAGCCATTGCATGACCCGTCGATCCTCATCGCACGACGTCCGCTGCGCGGGGTCGACCTTGGCCCGGAGGGCCGTCAGCATGGTGACGACAAACGGAATATTGTTCGCCCGCGCGTGTCGGATGCCTGCGTCGAGTTGACCCTCGAAATCCCCGAGCGCCGCGCGGATTGCGGCGGGTGACGAAAGGTCGACATTCCAGTCGGCCATGTTGACGAACAGATAGGCCGCAAATCCCACCTTAAGGCCCCCGCCCTCGCCGATCCTGGTCCGAAGTGTGGCCACCTGGGCCGCCACTTCCGCGTCCGAGGCCCCAATGATGCCGCCCCAGATGGGAGTGAGGTACGTCACGTGAGGCGTGGGCGGCACGGGGCCGGACTGAGCCCGCACGACGCCCGTACATACGACTGCCGCCGTGATGACGGCGGCCGGGATCAGTCTGATCAGTCTTGCAGAAACACTGTGCCTACGTGGCATTGAGCATGAGTGTACCCTACGTGACAATGCTCTGGCGGAGTCGTATGATGCAAATCAGGCTCGAAAAGGTACTGGTCGTGAAGATCCCACTGCCGCCGTTCGTGTAGAGGGCAGCCTCGGGCGCGACTTCGCAGAAGAACCCCAGGGAGGCAGTCGTGGCGGACAGACGGTGTGGCCGGTGTGGCGCGAACCGACGGGTGCGTGTGATCCTGGCGGCGGTCTCGATCTTCTGGGCCACTGGCAGTGCAATTGCCGCGGGCGGCCAGCAGCCTTCTGCCGGTCAATCCGGCGACCAGGTCTGGCAGGCCGTCAGCGCGCAAGCACGCGCACTGGACGCCCGGCGACCGGATCTGGGTGGGCCGTACTCCCGCCTGCGATTCAACAAGACGGCCTTCGATGCCATTGCACGGCGGGCGCAGCGCCAGCGCGCGGCGCGCAACGCCGTCGCCGACGTCATCCTGACATTGCCCATGCCGGACGGCCGCTACGAGCGCTTCCGTGTGCAGGAGTCGCCCATCCTGGCGCCGGAATTGGCGGCGGCGTTTCCCGAATTCAAGACCTATCGCGGTCAGGGCCTCGATGATCCCGCTGCCACCACGCGGTTCGGGTGGACCGCCGCCGGTTTCCACGCCATCATCCTGTCGGCCGGCGGAACGGTGTACATCGATCCATGGGCGCGCGGCAATCTCGACGACTACGTGTCGTTTCGCAAAGCCGATGCCGTCCGGCAGGGTGCCAGACCCATCTGCATGGTCGGTGACGCCGGTCATACCGGGCAGAGCCGTGGGGTCGACACGTTTCCGATCACCAACGGCGACACGAAACGCACGTACGTGCTGGCGCTCGCGGCCACCGGCGAGTACACAGCGGCCGCCGGCGGGACCAAGGAACTGGCGCTCGCGCGGATGACTACGACCATCAACCGCGTCACCGGGATCTATGAACGGGATCTCTCCGTCACGCTGACGCTGAAGACCGGCACCACTATTGATCCCACGGCTTTGATCTACCTCAACGGCAGCACCGATCCGTACACGAACACCGACGCCGTGGCGATGATCGACGAGAATCAGAGCAACCTCGACGCCGTCGTTGGCACGGCCAGCTACGATGTCGGCCATGTCTTCTCCTCGGCTGGAGGAGGATTCGCCGACGTCGGCGTGATCTGTTCGGCGAGCTTCAAGGCCAAGGGCGCGACCGGCTTGTCGAACCCGACCGGCGACGCGTTTGACGTCGACTACGTCGCGCACGAACTCGGTCACCAGTTCGGCGGCGACCACACGTTCAACAGTACGTCGTCGGACTGCGGCGGTTCCGCCAGGTCGTCGACGCACGCGTACGAAGTGGGCAGCGGATCGACAATCATGGCCTACGCCGGCATCTGCTCGCCGGAGAATCTGCAGCCTAACTCGAACGATCAGTTTCACGTCGAGAGCCTGAACCAGATCACCGCCTACCTGACGTCGGGCGCCGGTGCCTCGTGCGGAACCACCTCGGCGACTGGCAACGCGCTGCCGGACGTGAGCGGCGGTTCCAATTACACGATCCCCAAGCAGACGCCATTCACCCTGACCGCCACGGGCAGCGACGCGGACACGGACCCCATCACGTATCAATGGGAGGAGTTCGATCTGGGCACCGCGTCATCCTCGGTGGCGACGGCAACGACCGATGATGGTTCGCGGCCGCTGTTCAGGTCGTACCTGCCGAGTTCGAGCCCGACGCGCACGTTTCCGAGCCTGGCGTACATCCTGAACAACGCCAACGTGCCGCCGGCGACGTACTTGTGCTCCAGCAACACGTGTCTGACCGGTGAGACGCTCGCGGTCACGAACCGCACGATGAACTTCCAGGTGACTGCGCGCGACAACCACTCCGGCGGTGGTGCCGTGGCGACGTCACGCGTGCAGGTCACCGTGACGACGGCGGCCGGGCCTTTTGCGGTGACCTCGCCCAACAGCAGTGTGGGTTGGACCAGCGGCGCACAGACGGTGACGTGGATCGTGGCGGGCACGAGCGCGTCGCCTGTCAGCGCCGCCGACGTGAAGATCTCGCTTTCGACCGATGGCGGAATCACATTCCCAACGGTGCTGACCTCGAGCACGCCGAACACCGGAAGCGCGGTGGTGGCGATCCCGGACGCCGCCACAACCACGGCTCGCATCAAGGTCGAGGCCGTCGGCAACATCTTCTTCGACATTTCAGATGCCGACTTCGCGATCGTGGGTCCGCCCGCGGCGCCGACATTAACGACGCAACCGTCAGATCAGTCGGTGGCCCCGGGTGGCGCGGCATCATTTACAGCGGCGGCCAGCGGCAACCCCGCGCCGACGGTTATGTGGCAGGTGAGCACCGACGGTGGCTCCACGTGGACCGATATCGCTGGCGCCGCGTCACCCACGTACGCATTCACGGCGTCGATCGCAGACAACGGCAAGCGTTACCAGGCGGTCTTCACCAACTCATCGGGTTCGGCCACCTCCAACTCCGCGGAGCTCACGGTGTATGGGCCCGCCACGGCGAGGCCGTCGTCGTTGAGCTTCGGGGCCGTCAAGGCCGTCGGATCGGCGACGCTGTCGTCGCAGACGCCGGCGCAGACGGTGGTGCTCACATTCAGCATCGCATCGAGTGTGTGGACCGCGACCACGACGGACGCCTGGCTGAGCGTCACTCCGGGATCGGGAGCCGGTGCCGGCACGTTCACCGTTGCGATTGTGAATCCGGGCGACACGATCGGTGCGAGCACCTCGCTCTCGGGCGCGGTGACGATGACGTCGCCGACCGCGTCCAACTCGCCGCTGACGATTCCGGTGACGCTGACCGTCTTGCGCCCAGGCGCGTCCGCGCCGCCGTTCGGCGCGTTCGACACGCCGGGGGACGGCACGACGGGGATGCAGGGGTCGTTTGCGGTGACGGGGTGGGCGCTGGATGATGTGGCCATTGACCGGGTGGAGATCTGGCGGGACCTGGTGCTGGGGGAAGATCCCGCTCATGCCTACACGACGGATCCGGCGCACCCCGCGAATGGCAAGGTATTCATCGCGAGTCCGCTGTTTGTAACATACGCGCGTCCAGACGTAGAGGGGATTTATGCAGGCTATCCGGCCGCGAACCGGGCGGGCTGGGGGTATCTGCTGCTGTCGTGGGGCCTGGAGGGGCAAGGGAACGGTCCGTACACGCTCTACTCTTACGCGTTTGACGTGGACGGGCACTGGACGAGCCTCGGGAGCAAGGCGATTGCGGTCGACAACGCGCATGCGTCCAAGCCGTTCGGGTCGATTGATACGCCGGGGTACGGGGAGACCAAGTCCGGGGTCTTCGTGAACTTCGGCTGGGCCTTGACGCCAGTCGGGGACTCTTCGTGCCGGATCGACAACGGCCATGTGTGGGCAACCGTCGACTCGCTCCCGGCCGCGCTCGTCAACTATGGCGACGCGCGCAGTGATATCGCCTCATCGTTCCCGGGCTTCTTGAACAGCACCAACGCGAGTGGCTCGTACTATGTGGATACGACGGCGCTCACCAATGGCCGGCACCAGATCGGCTGGCTGGTGTACGACACTTGCGGCCGAGGGGACGGGATTGGGAGCCGGTTCTTCAACGTGCTGAATGGCGGCGCGCGGGGTTCGGGATCTGATCCGACCGTAGGGGCGCCATTGATGGCGCCCGATCGAGAGACCGCCGTCGCGGCCGGGCGCGATGAATCGCGCCCCTACGCGGGAACGCAGACGCCTGAGGCTGCGCACTGGGCGGCGCCCGCGGCGGCGGCCCGTCCCGCGGCGTCCTCGAGCACTGTGTCGGTGCGTCATCTGGGCGGTGACTGGGAGGACCTGCCGGCAGATGCCGAAGGCGGCCATCTCATTGACGTGACGCAGGGCGGCCGGATTGAAGTGCAACTGCCGCCCGCGGCGGGTGGGGCCTACACGGGCCACATCGTGGTGAACGCCGAGCGCCGGCCACTGCCACTGGGATCCTCTTTCGACGCGATGGCCGGGATCTTCTATTGGCAGCCAGATTCGGCATTCCTCGGCGCATTCGACCTCGCGTTTGAGGCACCCGGAACGAACGCGGTGCGGGTGCGTGTGGTCGTGAAGTAACGGAACGACTGCGGGCTGGCGCGGCGTATGAGCTGGCGGTGGACCCGCTGCCGCCCGGCACCTACGACGTGGTGGTGTTTCCGCATCGCGCGCGTCCAGCGCGCCGCGTGATCTGTTATCATCTCGCCGATTCTCAAGATTCGCGGTCGTCGCCCCCCCCGATGAATGGGCGTCGTTCAAGCATCTGCCCCTTCCCGGCAGTTCACCATGTGAACGAACGAGGAACACGATCATGACAGCCTGCCGTTCGCGTCGTACGTCACGACTGATCTGCCTTTGCGCGGTGATCGCTCTCGGGGTGATCACGCCTGAGCCTTCGCCCACCGAGGTCGGCGGGCGGTCGCTCGCGGCGACACCGCGTGTCGATCGTTCGCACGGGGCAGCCGGTGATGCGCCGACGTTGCCGTCGGGCGTGGCGGCAGACTGGTGGACGGCGGTGCGCGCGCAGATTGAGCAAGACGCCTACGCCGTGCGGCCAGTGGCGGACACGGCCCCGGGGACCTACGAAGCGGACAATCCGGGGCAGCGGTGGAAGGCGCGCTTCAGTTCGATGGGTGTGGCCATCACACCGATGCGGCCGCCAGCACGCGACCCTCGAGAAACGCGGCACTCGCGGACCCCAGTGGACGCCGACTCGCCGGGAACGAGTGCATCGACGACCGAAGCAGGATCTGACATGGACTTGCCGGGCGCCGTCGCGGATTGGACTGTCGGTCTGCGGCTGGTGGCCTACGGCGTCGGCGACGACTTGACGCCGATGCCGGTCGTGGCGCCGCGGGCGGAGGGCGGCCGCGTGGAATTCCGGCATGGCGATTCACACGAGGGCGCGCCGGCACTGAGCGAATGGTATGTGAACGAAAAGGGGGGCATCGAGCACGGCTTCACGCTGGCAGAGGCGCCGGCCGGCGCCGGGCAAGTGACGCTCAAACTGGCGGTGACCGGTGAGCTGCAGCCTGCTCTCCAGCAGGACGGATTGGTGGTGGAGTTGCGCGGGCCCGACGGTGTGGTTCGCGCCCGATACGCCGATCTCATCGTGACCGACGCCAGCGGCCGCACACTGCCCGCCACGCTCTCGGTTCTCTCGGGCGAATCCGCACATATTCGCCTGACGCTCGACACCCGTGGCGCCGTCTACCCGGTCACCATCGATCCCCTGCTCACTGAACCGCCAACGACGCTGACGGGGGAGGCTGCCAACAACCACTTCGGCTTTCCCGTCGCGCCGGCGGGAGATGTGAATGGGGACGGCTACTCGGACGTACTCGTGGGAGCGTATGGCTACGGGAGTGACACCGGGCGCGTGTACTTGTACCTCGGGGGAGCGAGCGGCCTGGCGACGACGCCTGCGACAACACTGACGGGCGAGGCGGTCGGCGACATGTTTGGCTACACCGTGGCAACCGCGGGAGATGTGAACGGGGACGGCTATGCGGACGTAACGGTCGGAGCACCAGGCCGCAGCGCGAACACCGGGCGGGCGTATGTGTATCTGGGGGGACCGGGCGGTCTGGCGACGACCGCCGCGACGACACTGACTGGCGAGACGGCGGGCGACTTCTTCGGCGCAGTCGTGGCGCCGGCAGGGGACGTGAACGGGGACGGCTATGCCGACGCCGTGGTCGGGGCGCCCTACTTCAGTGGTGCCGCCGGACGCGTGTACGTATATCTGGGAGGGCCGAGCGGTCTGGCGACGACAACGGCGACGACATTGACGGGCGAGTCGGCCGGCATCAACTTCGGCTTCTCTGTGGCCACGGCGGGCGATGTGAACGGCGACAGCTACGCGGACCTGGTGGTCGGGGCCTATGGTTACGCCACGAACACCGGGAAGGTGTACGTGTATCTGGGCGGCGCAAGCGGCCTGTCGACAACGGCCTCGACGACGGTGCTGGGCGAGACTGCTGGCGACTACTTCGGCTTTTCGGTGGCGCCGGCGGGTGATGTGAACGGCGACGGCTACGCGGACATCGTGATCGGGGCATTTTGGTACCAATCTGCCACCGGACGGGCATACGTGTTCCTGGGGGGCGCGACCGGCTTGGCGGCGACGGCGCCGACGATCCTGACAGGCGTGGCGCCCGGCACCAATTTCGGCGTCTCGGTCGCGACGGCGGGAGACGTAAACGGGGACGGCTACGCTGACGTGGTGGTCGCGGCGGAGGGCACCGGAAGTCTCACAGGATTGGTGTCCGTGTATCTCGGCGGGGCGAGCGGCCTGGCGACAACGGCGGCGACGACACTCTCGGGTGAGGTGGCCGGCGACAGCTTCGGCAGATCGGTTGCGACCGCGGGAGATGTGAACGGCGACGGCTACGCCGATTTGGTGGTCGGGGCGCACGCCTACAACAGCAGTACTGGGCGGGCGCATGTGTACCTTGGCGGCGGGAGCGGAGTGGCGACCACGGCGGCGACGACCTGGACGGGAGAAGCGGGGACCTACAGCGACTTCGGCCGGTCGGTGGCGTCAGCGGGAGATGTCAATGGCGACGGCTACGCGGACGTCGTGGTCGGGGCGTACTACTACGATTACTCCGGGACCGGTCGGGTGTATCTGTATCTTGGCGGACCGAACGGCCTGGCGACGACCCCCGCGACCATCCTCACGGGCGAGACGGCTGGCAACGAATTCGGCTATGTGGTGGCGACGGCAGGGGATGTAAACGGAGACGGCTACGCGGACGTCATCGTCGGTGAGACTGGCTATGTCAGAGGATACGGACGGGTATACGTGTATCTGGGCGGGCCGGGTGGCCTGGCGACGACGCCAGCGACAACGCTGACCGGCGCGGTCGATGAGCAGGTTGGCTGGTCGGCGGGGACAGCGGGAGATGTGAATGGGGACGGCTACGCGGACGTCTTGGTGGGGGCGGCTGGCAGTGGGCGGGCGTACGTGTATCTGGGTGGGGCGGGTGGCCTGGCGACAACGCCGGCTACGACGCTGACGGGCGCGGCAGGCGACCAGTTCGGCTGTTCGGTGGCGACGGCCGGAGACGTGAATGGGGACGGCTACGCCGATGTCGTCGTCGGCGCGAAGAGCTACAACAACTGGGATGGGAAGGCGTATCTGTTTCTCGGTGGAGCGAGCGGCCTGGTGACGTCGCCGGCAACGACAATGGCAGGAGCGGGAAGGGAGGCGTTGGGAGCCTCGGTAGCGACGGCGGGAGATGTCAACGGCGACGGCTACGCAGACGTTTTGATCGGAGCTGGGCAGACTTTCACCGGCGCCATCGGGCGAGTGTACCTGTATCTGGGAGGCGCGAATGGCCTGGGAATGGCGCCGGCAGCGACGCTGGACGGTGTCGGAACCAACGAGAGCTTCGGCTATTCGATAGGGACCGCGGGAGATGTGAACGGCGACGGCTATGCGGACATCGTGGTCGGGGCACCTGGCTACGTGACGGCGACCGGGCGGGTATATGTGTATCTGGGCGGAGCAAGTGGTCTGACGACAACGCCCTCGACGACCCTGACCGGCGAGACGACCAGCAACAGCTTTGGGGTCTCAGTGGCAACGGCCGGAGACGTGAACGGGGACGGCTACGCCGACGTCGTCGTTGGGGCAGATGCCTATGACTACTACGTCGGCCGGGCGTATGTGTACCTGGGCGGCGGGGGGCCCGGGAGGAGTCTGGCGCCGCGCGCCCGCCAGGCGGACAACTCCGCTCCCATCGCGCATGGGGGCCGATCCGAATCCATGACGGCGTTCCGGTTGGCGGCGATCGCGCACAGTCCCTTCGGCCGCACCCAGGTGAAGCTGGAGTGGGAGGTGAAGCCACTCGGCACCTCGTTCACTGGAAGCGGAACGAGCCGGAGTACGGCTTGGCTGGATTCGACGATGGCGGGAACCAGTTTCAACGAACTGGTGAGCGGCCTGACTCGGGCCACCTCGTATCACTGGCGCGTGCGCGTACGGTATCACTCGGCCAGCAGTCCGTTCGCCCAACACAGTCGCTGGGTGACGCAGCCCTGGGTGGGTGCGCAGGAATCGCGACTGCGGACGAAGAACGCGGCGCCGACGGTATCCCAGATCTACCCCGCGAGCGGATCCACGTTGGGCGGCACCGTGGTGACGATCAACGGCACCGGTTTCGTCCAGGGCGCCACGGTGACGATCGGCGGCGTGGCGGCATCGGATGTCACGGTGACGAACGCGACGACGCTGACGCTGGTGACGGCGGCACATGCGGAGGGTGTGGTGGACGTCGTGGTGGCCAATCGCGACGCGCAGGCGGCGACGATTGGCGGATCGTTTACCTACGTGGCGATGAAAACGCCGGTCATTACATGGGCGACCCCGGCGAGTATCGGGCTCGGCACGGCACTGTCTTCGACCCAGTTGAATGCGACCGCGAGCTTCGACGGCGCGGCGCTGCCTGGCACGTTCGCGTACACGCCCGATGCCGGGATCGTCCTCGCGGAGGGGACGCACACGCTCTCGACGACGTTCACGCCCACCGATAACGTTTACTACACGACGGCTACGAAGACGGTGGACTTGGTCGTGCTGCCGGCGCCGACGATGGTGGCGGCCCCGGCGTCGCTGTATTTCGGCGCGGTCAAGGCCGTCGGATCGGCGACGTTGTCGTCGCAGACGCTGGCGCAAACGGTGGTGATCACGTTCGGTGGGGCGTCCAGTGGGTGGACGGCGACGACGACGGACCCCTGGCTTAGCATCACGGGGGGATCGGGGACCGGTGCCGGCACGTTCACCGTGGCGATTGTGAATCCGGGCGACACGATCGGTGCGAGCACGTCGCTCTCGGGCGCCGTGACGATGACGTCGCCATCGGCGTCCAATTCGCCCCTGTCGGTGCCGGTGACGCTGACCGTATCGCGGCCAGGCGCGTCCGCGCTGCCCTTCGGGGCGTTTGACACGCCTGGGGACGGCACGACGGGGATGCAGGGGTCGTTCGCGGTGACGGGCTGGGCACTCGACGACGTGGCGATTGACCGGGTGGAGATCTGGCGGGACCTGGTGCCGGGGGAAGATGGTAGGCATGCCTACATCACGGATCCGGCTCACCCGGCCTTCGGGAAAGTGTTCATTGCGAATCCGCTGTTCGTGACCGACGCGCGCCCGGACGTCGAGAGTTTCTATCCGAGTTACCCGTTCGCGAACCGCGCGGGCTGGGGCTATTTGCTGCTGTCGTGGGGCCTGGAGGGTCAGGGGAACGGCCCGTACACGCTCTACGCTTACGCGTTTGATGTCGACGGCCACAGCGCGTCGCTCGGCACCAAGACGATCGCGGTCGACAACGCGCATGCGTCCAAGCCGTTCGGGTCGATTGATACGCCGGGGTACGGAGAGACCCGGTCGGGGACCTTCGTGAACTTCGGCTGGGCGCTGACGCCGGCGGGGGACGCGTCGTGCCGGATCGACAACGGCCATGTGTTTGTCACCGTCGACTCGCTTCCGGCCGCGCTGGTCAGCTATGGGGACGCGCGCGCGGATATTGCCGCCTCGTTCCCGGGCTTCCTGAACAGCGCCAACGCGAGTGGCGCGTACTATGTGAACACGACCACGCTGACCAATGGCCGGCACCAGATCGGCTGGCTGGTGTACGACAACTGCGGCCGGGGGGATGGCATCGGCAGCCGGTTCTTCAACGTGCTGAATGGCGGGGCGCGGCCCACTGGTGACGCCGGCGCCGCCGCGGACGCGCCGGGTCTGCAGACCCGGCCCACCCTCGGACCCGATGCTTCGGGCCTGGCGGCTCTGAGCGCAGGCGAAGGGAAGAGCCGGCCTACACTGCAGGCAGATCCAGGACGGGGCGTGGATCCTGCCGAACTGACGCTGAGGCCGCTAGCCGGGCAGGAGCCCGGCGATCCCAGGCGGGCAGCGCGTGCGGCCAGCGATCAATCCCTGGCCGGTCGTCGCGATGCGGGCAGCGTCGCGCCCGCAGCCGGCGGCACCGTGGCGGTGCGTCACCTGGGCGGCGACTGGCAGGACGTGCCGGCGGATGCCGACGGCGGCCGCCTCATTGACGTGATGCAGGGCGGGCGCATCGAAGTGCGACTGCCGCCCGCCGCGGGTGGGGCCTATACGGGTCACCTCGCGGTGAACGCCGAGCGCCGGTCGCTGCCGGTGGGGTCGTCGCTAGACATGACGGCGGGCATCTTCTACTGGCAGCCAGATCCGGCATTCTTCGGGGCGTTCGACCTCGTGTTTGAGGCACCGGGGACGGACGCAGTGCGGGTGCGTGTGGTTGTGAAGTAAGGCGTCGACATCGGTGTTTCTGTCCTTGACAACGCCAGAGCGCGGGTGTAAATCCAGAGGCGATTTGCTCGCTAACCTGACCCCACGGGCCGTGGAGGAGCGACGTGACCCCGTCGCCGGTACCGCGATTCGCCGGGCCCCCTTCCCTCACGACCCGTGAGGACTGCTATCCCTCTGTTGTGCCAGCCACGACTGGCCTTCGAGATTCGTTCTGCCCCTGCCTCTGCACGCGCCGTGCGTTCGCTGAACTCGTGGCCGTGGATCGTTCACGGAGGGCATTTCCATGAAAGTGAGAGCGTTCTTCTGGTCGTTGCTGGTTGTTGGCGTGAGCTGCGCAGGACCCGGCATTGCGGCCGCAGACGACGGCTGGATGCAGCAGGGAGTGCGCGTGTGGTACCTGGGGGCGGTCGACGGCGGTGGCGTCATCTCCTCGAACGCGGAGGAAACGTACCGTTTTGATTCCATTGTCGGAACAAACGCGCAGGTGGTTCACCATTCAGCCCTGACCAACTGGACATCACCTCTGCCAGCGGATACGACCACCTACTCCCTGCTGGACCAGGGACCCTGCTGGATGCCCCCGCAAACGCTTCAGACCATTGCGCCCGGAGACTACTGGCAGAAGACGAACGAGGTCATCACGTGGGTGGAGCGGACGTCGTACACCTACTCGACGTTTGTGAACAATGTTCTCCCCGCCAAGGTCCACTTCCTCCCCATCAAGGCGCTGTTCGACCTCAAGCCGACCCGGCAGATAGTGAAGGTCGTCTACAGGATCGACCTGTTCAGCACGGGGGTCGCCCACTTCGACGCAGAGACCGGCATCGTGCTCTACCAGAACCAGGTCTGGGGGGGATCCAAAATGTTCTTTGTGCTGGCGGAGATCAATTACGACTTCGCCCGCCAGACCGTGGTCGCGGAGGACGGCGGCCCCCATACTGGCTTCAAGTCGACCGTCGTCGAGGCGTCCTTGGGGCGCAACTGGGTGGGCGGCGGTTCGGTCGTCTTCCAGTCTCTTGTCGAGAGCCGCTATGGCTCCAACGTGGAAACGCGGGTGCAGTGGTCGTGGACCGCCCAGGTGGGTGGCGGAATGGGGGACGAGAACTACTGTTTCTTCGGCGATGTTCCGCTTGTCACGCGTATGGACGCTACGCTGGCTCCCAACTCTCTGCCCGAGCAGTGGAACCCGTTCGGCCAGTACCTGTGGTGGTGGCTGCCGCCGGCCGCGATGGGGCTTCAAGCGGACACCGCGGTGGGCACCCAGGCCGACGCGGCCGTTCAGAACATCAACGTCTTCAACGTGCCGATGGAGAAGACGTCGGACGCACCGCTCACGTACGTCGCTACGCAGACGCCGGCGGCGTTCTACTTCTCGACATTGTGGTTCGACGGCAATGGCTACATGACTGCCTTCGCGGCCAAGGGCCCAGGCGGATTCGATGTGAAGCCGGGCGACGACGCCTTCGAGAACCACACGACGGTCAACGGGCGCGACTACTACCTGGCGAACATGGCGCCGCCCGCGCCTCCGGCCGTGACGACCAACGCCGCCACGAACGTCGGGCAAGGCAGCGCCCAGCTCAGTGCGACAGTGAACCCGAAAGGGCTGAGCACGACGCTGTACTTCGACCATGGGCCAACCACCAGTTACGGCAACACGGCGACGTACGGCGTGATTGGCTCAGGGGCGGTCGACGTGACTCAGACTTACACCCTCAGCGGCCTGAGTTGCGGGACGTCGTACCAGTACCGGGCGCGTGTGCAGAGCAGCGCCGGCACGACCAACGGCGCCAGTCAGCCCTTCACGACATTGGCGTGCACGGCGACCCCGGTGATTACGTGGGCGACGCCAGAGCCGGTCAAGGCCGGTACCGCGCTCAGCGCAACGCAGTTGAATGCGACAGCCACGGTAAACGGGAATCCGGTGCCGGGAACGTTTGTCTTCACGCCGCCCACCGGGACCGCAATGAACACGACAGGAACGCAGACGCTGTCAGTGACGTTCACCCCCACCGATGCCGCTACTTACGCAACGGTCACGAAGACGGTGGATCTGGTGGTGCAGCCCGTTCCCACGCTGGCGGTGACACCGGCGACTCTGCGGTTTACGGGGACGAACACGGGCGGCACGTTGAACCCGCTCACGGGGCCGCAGATGGCCACGGTCATCTTCAGCAATTCGCCGGCGCTGGCGTGGACGGCGGTGGCTGATCAACCCTGGGTGCAGATCACCCACGGCGCCGGCACGGGCAGTGGCACCTTTACCGTGGGGATCATCAACCCCGACAACGTGTTGGGCGCGGCGACGAGCGCGTCGGCGACGGTGACGGTGACGGCCGCGGGCGCGAGCAACTCGCCGCAGGCGGTGGCGGTGACGCTGACGCTGCAGCCGGCCTCGGCGAACCAGCCCCCGTTCGGCGCGTTTGACACGCCTGGGGACGGCACGACGGGGATGCAGGGGTCGTTTGCGGTGACGGGGTGGGCGCTGGATGATGTGGCCATCGACCGGGTGGAGATCTGGCGGGACCTGGTGCTGGGGGAAGATGGTTCGCATGCCTACACGACGGATCCGGCGCACCCCGCGCATGGCAAGGTGTTTATCGCGAATCCGTTGTTTGTGACGGACGCGCGCCCGGATGTTGAGGGGATCTATGCCGGCTACCCGTTTGCCAACCGGGCGGGCTGGGGGTATCTGCTGTTGTCGTGGGGCCTGGAGGGGCAGGGGAACGGCCCGTACACGCTCTACGCATTCGCGTTTGACGTGGACGGGCACTGGACGAGCCTCGGGAGCAAGGCGATTGCGGTCGACAACGCGCATGCGTCCAAGCCGTTCGGGTCGATTGATACGCCGGGGTACGGGGAGACCAGGTCGGGGACCTTCGTGAACTTCGGCTGGGCGCTGACGCCGGCGGGGGACGCGTCGTGCCGGATCGACAACGGCCATGTGTGGGTCACCGTCGACTCGCTCCCGGCCGCGCTCGTCAGCTATGGCGACGCGCGCGCTGATATTGCCGCCTCGTTCCCGGGCTTCCTGAACAGCGCCAATGCGAGTGGCGCGTACTATGTGAACACGACGACGCTGACCAACGGCCGGCACCAGATCGGCTGGCTGGTGTACGACAGCTGCGGCCGAGGGGACGGGATTGGCAGCCGGTTCTTCAACGTGCTGAATGGGGGCGCCGATGCTGGCGCATCGCGACTGGAGGCCGGGCCGGAGCCCGGCGATCCCAGGCTCGCGACAGTCCCTGATGCCGCCCCGCGCGGGACGACGCCGCCCGCCGAGCCCGTTGGCGTGTCCGCCCTGGCGCGCAGCGCTGCGGCTGGACCTCGACGAAGCTCAGGGAGCGAAGTGGGGGAGCCCACCAGTCAGCGCTCAACGGTCGGTGGTCGGCGTGCGGGCGTTCCCCTGGGATCGCCGGGCTCCAGCCCGGCCAGACTGCGCAGCGCACGGGACGACAACCAGTCGCCCCTCGTCGGCCCGGTTTCCGTCCGCCAGTTGGGCGGCGAGTGGGAGGACCTGCCGGCAGATGCCGAAGGCGGCCACCTCATTGACGTGATGCAGGGCGACCGCATCGAAGTGCAACTGCCACGAGCGGCCAGTGGGGGCTACTTGGGCCACCTCGCAGTGGACGCCGAGCGCCGCCCGTTGCCGGTGGGCTCCTCGCTGGACGCGACGGCGGGGGTCTTCTACTGGCAGCCCGCGCCGGCCTTCCTGGGCGCGTTCGACCTCGTGTTTGAGGCCCCGGGGACGGACGCGGTGCGGGTGCGTGTGGTGGTGAAGTAAGAGATCGACTGCGGGCTCAGGACGAGGACGGCGGCGCGGTTCTGGTCTTCCACCAGCCTCGTGCGCGCAGCAGCAGAAACGCGATCCACCTGGCCGGATGCCAGGCCGACCTCGCCACGTGCGTCGAGTAGTAGAGGTACGCGCTCTGGTGAAACGCGCGAATGGCCAGCCGTTGCGCTGTTCGGCTTGACCGGCCAACGGTATGCACGACGCGGGCGTCGGGACGATACCTTGTGCGATAACCCACCGCGCGCAGACGCCGGCAGAAGTCCGCATCTTCCCAGTACAAGAAGTATTGCGGATCGAAGCCGCCGACCTGCTCGAACGCGGTGCGGCCGACGAGCATACACGCGCCACTGACCCAATTGACCTCGACGCTGTCCTCCGAGCGCCGCGATTCGCGCGCGTTCACGACATTCCTGCGTGTGACCGCGGCGCCAGGGAACAGGCGCGTCAGCAGCGTCGATCTTCCGAAGAGGCCGGTGAGCATGTTCGGGTCGCCGCGCGCGCTTCCCTGGATCCCACCGTCTTCATCAACGACGGTGGGTCCGACCACGGCACAGTCGCTGTGCGAACGCAGCACGTCCTGCAGGCCTTCGACCGCGCCCTTCAGCAGGCGGGCATCAGGATTGAGCAGCAGGACTACGGGAGCACGCGTGGCAGCCATCCCCTGATTGACGGCCCGGCCGAACCCGATGTTCTCGGTGTTACGCACGAGCGCAACCCGGGGGCCGAACCTCGCGACGGCACGATCGCTTTGGTCAGTCGAGGCATTGTCGATGACCAGCCCCTCCCACTCCATGCCGGGCAAGTGCTCGGCCAGCGATGACAGGCAGCGCTCGAGATGATCGCCGGCGTTGAAGTTGACGATGATGACGGACAGAGCCGGTGTCACCGCCCACCAGCCCTCTCGGCATCGAACCGCTTCTCACGCCACTTGAGCCCCAGCCAGCCGCGATCCATGAGCGCCCACAAACGGCGCAGTTCCGTTCGGCGGGATCGCTGCACGCGCCGGCGTTTCCGCAGAACCGACGGCAGCCCGGAAAGCGCAGCCAGTTTGGCGGAGATCCATGTCCGAAAGTGTCCGGCCCTCATCAGATAGAGACCACCGGCCAGCGAGTAGATCAGATGGCCTGGCAGAGTGGCGAGCAGCAACGGCCACGGCGTGTTTTTCAAGTAGACCCATTCGAGATTGCGCTGGCCAAAGAACACCGACAGCCGGCTCACCGTGCCCATCGTGCCGCTTCCTGCATGCCTGACGATGGCGTCTGGCACGTAGGCGCAGCGAGCGTTCAGCAGTTGCGCCCTGTAGGACAGATCGACGTCTTCGTACACGAGAAAGAAGTCTTCGTCGAACCCGCCAAGCGTCTCGAACAACTCGCGGCGAATCATGAAGGCGGCACCGCAGGCGCCAAACACCTCCGCCGCATCCCGATACGCCGAATCGGGCTGGCCGTGTCCGCGTTTGAAGGCGCCGCCCGATCGCGTGTATCCGTCGCCGGCGCTGTCGATGACGGCAGAATCGTGTAGATAGACGATGCGCGAGGTGGCCAGGCCGACACCCGAGTCTCGATCGAACACGGCTTTCAGCGTCGACACCCAGCGTGGATCGACCTCGGTGTCGTTGTTCACGAACGCCAGCAATCGGCCATTCGCCTGGCGGGCGCCCGCATTGTTGCCGCCGGCAAAGCCGAGATTGCGATCGAGCCGCACCAGCCTGACGGACGGAAAGCGCTCGGCGACAAACGCGGCGGATCCGTCCGATGAACCGTTGTCGATCAGCACGACTTCCGCGGGAACGTCGCGTTGCGCGGCGAGCGACGCCAGGCACACGTCCAGCCACGCTCGTCCGTTGTAATTGACGACGATCACCGATACGTCCGGGCGGGTCGCGGTCATGGCGTCATCGTCGGTTGCGGGCTGTGTCTCCGCCGAGGCATCGCCGGTACACTTCGAGCGTCTGTCTGGCTGTCCGATCCCAGGAGAATTCCGCGGCGCGCGCCAGGCCGCGATCGCGCCGGGCCTGGCGGCGATCCGCATCAGTCAGCAGCATCGCGATTGCGTCGGCCATCGCCAACCAGTCGCCGCTTTCGACGAGAAGTCCACCGTCGCCAACGACCTCGGGCAGCGACCCAGCGCGGGCCGCCACCACGGGCGTTCCACAGGCCATGGCTTCGAGCACCGGCAAGCCGAAACCCTCGTAGAGCGAAGGATAGACCAACACGACCGCGCGCTGGTAGAGGCAGAGCAGCACGTTTTCCGACACCGGACCCGGAAGGACCAGCACATCGGGGGCGCCCGCGTCGGCGCTTGCCTGGCGGAGCACGCGTGCCGCCCCGTAGTCGCGGCCAGCGCAGACCAACATGAGACCTGGTTCGACACGCGCCTGACGCTGACGGACGTTGAGCACGGCCCGTAACGCCGTCATCACGTCGCGGCGGGGATGCAGATCGCCGACATGCAGGACAAACGGGGCTCGAACCCCCGCCGGGAGCGAGACGGCGATATCCGCCCGCGCCGGCGAAAACGGCGAGCCGACACCCAGCGGCGCCACCGTGATGCGGGTTGGCGAGATGCCGTAGGCGGCGACGATCTCCCGTTCAGAGAATGTGGAGCCGGTGATCACATGCGCAGCGCGCAACGCGCTACGGCGGTAGAACCACTGGCGGATGACCCCGGACTGATGGGCGTAGAACTCGGGCCGCCGCACATAGCTGACATCGTGAATCGTCAGCACCACGGGTGTGCGGCCTACAAGTGGCGCCGTGTACGCCGGCGCATGAAACAAATCGAGGCGGGCCTGTGCGACGACGGCCGGGAGCGCAACGGCCGCGCGGGCGAGATTGGTGGGCAACGTGACCGCGTCCGGGCCGCGCACCGTTCCCGGAAGCAGGTCGAGCCCGCGTGGTGAATCGACGGCGACAAACTCGATATCCGGCGCAAGCGCCGGCAGGCGTCCGAACAGTTCTCGCACGTAGCGCCGCACACCTCCAGCGGGAAAGACAAGCGCGCGTGCATCAAAGCCGACACGCGGCCGCGCGGGCGAACGGGTCACTCGGTAATCTCCAGCCGAAACCGCCGCACGCGGATGCCGCGGTTTGCGCAGATCGCCTGCACTCGCTGTTCGCGCTCCGAGTCAATCAACCCGGTGCTGAACACCACTTCCTCAATCCGGTAGCGCGTCAGCACCGATTCAATCGAGCTGGCACTGCCCCGGACGGGGATGCCCATCAACCGTCGCCTGAGTTTCGCGGCATCGTCATCCAGAAAGGCCACGGGGTTGAGGTTCCACTCCGAGTTGGTCCGCATCTCGCGAACCAGGAGTTGCCCGCCCGATCCGGCGCCGTAGATGAGTGTCCGTTTCGCCCGAGCGCTTTGGAATCTCGCGGCCTCGCCCATCAGGCGAAACGAGGCGCGAGAAGCGGCGAGCGCCAGGATCAACAGCGCCGCGTCGACGACGAAGACGCCGCGCGAGAAACGCTCGAAGCGATACACGTACGCCGCCACGAACACGGAGGCCGCCGATCCGAGCAGCACACCACGCACGATCGAGAACAGGTCGCGGATGCTGAACGAGCCCCACATCCGGTCGTACACGCCTGATACGTGGAGTGCCAGCAGCTTGCAGCCCAGGACCACAGGCAGCGACGCGGTAAAGGTCGGGAGAAAGACGTCGAGTTGCTCGCCCTCGAACCTGACGCGATACGACGCGTACAGCACGATCGAGATCAGCACGACATCAAGCAGCATCTCGATTGCATGCCAGCGGAACGTGATCACCCCAAGGAACGGAGCAAAACTGGCCCTTTGCAGCACCCTGAAATCTTCGCCGTCATAGGCGGGCACGCGGGCCAGGTAAACGCTCGCCAGGACGAGCGCCACACCGAACAACGCCGCCGAGGGTATCCGCGACAGGCCGTCCCCGTGAATGTACCAAGCCACAGCGCCACCCGTCAGCGCCATGCCATACAGCACCGACACGGCGGTGCGCTCGGGCAAGCCCAGCGACACCAGCCGGTGCGACAGGTGGTCGGTGCCGCCTTTGGTCGCGCCGCGGCCGGCGAGACGCCGCAGCACCAGCACGAACGACGTATCGAGCAACGGCACGACCAGCACGAGACAGAGGATCGGGCCGTCGAACGCCAGCGCGGCACCGGGAAGGACAAGAACGGCGACCGCCGTGCCGGCAATCATCGAGCCGAGAAACAGGCTCCCGCAATCCCCCATAAACAGACGGGCGGGTCGCACGTTCCAGATGAGGAACCCGCCGATGGTCCCGGCAAACGCCACCAGCACCACGGTGAACAACCGGCCGAGCACCCCGCCGAAAATGGTCGCCAGGACGATCGTGGCGATGAGCGCGACCCCACCGGCCAGGCCGTCCATGTTGTCCAGCAGGTTGAAGGCATGGACCGTTCCCGCGTACCAGATGACGACGATGATCGTTTCCCACCACGGCACACGGGTCGCAGAGATGATCGAAAGGCCGTACAGGAGAAACGATCCGATCGCCAGAGTGGCGACCAGTTTTGTAAGAGGCGCGAGTTGGAGCCTGTCATCAACCAGGCCGACGCCGAACAGGATGCTGGATGTGCCCAGGATGAGCAGAATGTCGTGCCACGCCGCCGGGACGCCCCAGAGCCAGAGCGTCGGGATCGTGATGATCACGGTGGCGGCCGCCATCGCGATACCGCCAAATGTCGGCGTGGGATCACGATGCCATCGATCCGGGCGAGCAGAAACCACTGCCCCTCGGCTCGCCGCGACACGGCGCACCACAAAGGAGAGCGCCGCAGCGATGGCGACACCCAGCACGAACACGAGCGGGAGCATCATGCGCGCCCTAGAGTACCACGATCATAGGAGCGCTCGCGGACGCCGAACGCGGGCACATCAAGAAATGCCACCAGCGGGACACGTCATCCGGAGCGGGTGTGTGCCGTCGGCCAGTCTGTGGCGCGCTATCGCACCACCACTCGGACGATCTGCGCCCCGTCGAACGTGTTGGTTCGGGCACGGTGCGGGTAGACGACCAGATCATAGGTGCCCGGCGGCAGGTCGCGCACGCGAAGCCCGTAGCCCGCCGCGTCGAACTGCCGGCCAAAGAGCGCGCCGACATCAGGCCTCGGGTCGCCCTGGACCGCGACACCAAGCCAGATAGGTGACTCGCCCGTCAGCGGATACGCCCAGACATGCACGGTGTCGATACCCGATCCGCCTTCAGCGGCGAGATCAATCGCCCAACCAGCCACTTCAAACGGCTGCGTGACCATCGTTTCCGGCTGCGGCGTGTCGATCATAGCCCGCATCGGCGGGCCCACCACGACACTCACGCGGACGGCATCGCCGCTGGTGACCGCTGCACCCGAGGACGGACCAAACACCAGGTCGAACTTGCCCAGGAACCCGGGCGCCGGTTGCCAGTAGAAGACGCCCGCGCTCGCGTCCAGCGACGAGCCCACAGGCAGTAGCCGCCGGTTCCCACCCACCTCCTGCGCGCCCGCGTACGCCCGGCCGTCGAGCGGGGGCAGCCGCACCTCGATGCGGCCGTCCTGTGGGACGTCGATCACATAGCGGCCGTCGGTGTTCGGCGGGACGGATTCCCACGCACCGCCAAGGCGGCGCACGGACACAACGCCGTTCTGAACCGCCGGCGCTGGCGCCCCCCGGCGCGCAGCCTCAGGCCTCAGCGTTCCCGCGTAGGGGCGCGATTCATCGCGCCCGGCCGCGACGGCGGTCTCTCTCGAGAGCGCGGTCAATGGCGCCCCTCCAGTTGGGTCAGATCCCGGACCCCGCGCGCCGGCACTGTCGCCGCTCGGCGCATTCAGCACGTTGAAAAACCGGCTGCCGATCCCGTCGCCCCGGCCACAACTGTCGTACACCAGCCAGCCGATCTGGTGCCGGCCGTTGGTCAGCGTTGTCGTGTTCACATAGTACGCACCACTCGCGTTGGCGCTGTTCAGGAAGCCCGGGAACGCCGCCGCAATATCGCTACGCGCGTCCCCATAGCTGACCAGCGCGGCCGGGAGCGAGTCGACGGTGACCCACACATCCCCATTGTTGATCCGGCACGACGCGTCCCCCGCCGGCGTCAGCGCCCAGCCGAAGTTCACGAAGGTCCCCGACCTGGTCTCCCCGTACCCCGGCGTATCAATCGACCCGAACGGCTTGGACGCATGCGCGTTGTCGACCGCGATCGTCTTGGTGCCGAGCGACGCGCTGTGGCCGTCGACATCAAACGCGTAAGCATAGAGCGTGTACGGGCCGTTCCCCTGACCCTCCAGGCCCCACGACAGCAGCAAATAGCCCCAGCCCGCGCGGTTCGCGGCCGGATAGCTGGAATACAACGCCTCGACGTCCGGGCGCGCGTCGGTCACGAACAGCGGACTCGCGATAAACACCTTGCCATGAGCGGGGTGAGACGGATCGGTCACGTAGGCATGAGTGGGATCTTCCCCCTGTACCAGGTCCCGCCAGATCTCCACCCGGTCAATCGCCACGTCGTCGAGCGCCCAGCCCGTTACCGCGAACGACCCCTGCATCCCCGCCGTGCCGTCGGCCGGCGTGTCGAACGCTCCGAATGGCGCGGTGCTCGTGCCGACCTGTTTGACCGTCAGCGTGACGGGAACCGACCCGCCGACGCCGACGTTTGAGGCGGTGATCGTGACGGCACCAGAGAGCGATGACGATCCGCCAATCACGTTGCCGGGATTGACGATGGCGACCGTAAACTGCCCGACGCCGGGCCCGCTCGTGATCTGGAGCCACGTTGCGGAAGAACTGGCTGACCAGACGGGAATTCCGGGCCCGCTGTACGACGCGGTGATGATCTGCGCAGGCGTGGTGGCGACCAGGTCGCCCCCACTTCCGGCCTTCGTGGTCCCGAATGCCAGCATCGCCGGACTGAGCGCCGCCGCTCCATAGCCGACCGTCACGCTCACCGTGGCGGACACATTGAACGTCTCACTCACGGTGCTGCGCCCGAAGGCGACCAGGTCGTAGCGGCCCACCGGAAGGCCGCGCACGGTCAGCGAGAAGCCTGACTTGGTGAACTGGCCGAACTGACTAGGGTACCTGGCGGCCACGTCAGTTCGCGTGCCGCCATATGTGGCTGAGCCGAGAAAGATGGGCGCTTGGCCGGATCCAGGGTTCGGATACGCGTAGATATGGACCGTGTCGATGCCCGGCCCCCGGCCTGGACCGGGAATCTTTCCGAGGTCAACAGCCCAGCCGGTGAGCGTGAACGGCTGAGTCACGGTGGCGCCTGGCGCATCAAACGCCATCTGCCCATTGGAGGGCATGCCATCCTTGAGGTATGCCACCAGTTCGGCGAGCGTCGTCTGGAACAGCGTGTCCTTGATTTCGTAGTTGTGGAAGTCCCACCCGAACGGTAGAAGCAGGCTCGGCCGGTACTGCTTGACCAGCTCCATATCGACCTGGAAGAGGCCCAGCCAGGACGACACGCCGCCGCCTGGCAGGAGACCGGGGTGCCACTCGATGATGCCCCATCGCACGTCGCGTGCGGCGATGGCCGGCGCCGCGTTCTGCAGCGTGAAGGATGCCCCCGCCGGGCGGTAATCGAGATTGAACGCTGTGATGCCAAGCGAGCCGTACGGCGAGACATCGGCCGTCGACAGCGAGCTCATCGAACTGTACCAGCGTGGGTTTGGAACCTGCGGCGACCCGTTGAAGAGATAGTCGGCGGCAACCTGATCCGAATACCAGCGCGCGGGCGGAATCGTCGCTCCCGTCGCCGGTTCAGGCGACGTCGTCATCCACTTCGCGAATTCCTGATTGTGATGCTGCAGCATCGTCTGCTTGAACAGCACCCACAAATCCCACCACGCGTCGGCTCCTATCGCCTTCGGTGTTCGTGGCGGATCGAAGCCGCCCGGGATCTGTGCCGGCAGCTTGTTGTACCCGGTGGATTGGTAGGCGGTCAGCGGAATCGCGTGCGGGTCGGCCGACACGAACTGATCGCTGAGACTCCAGTCGAAGTGCAGCAGGTTCCAGGTCTGAAAGGACGTGCCGAAATCACCGTTCAGCGTGTGGCCGTCGCCATTGGTGTCGGAGCCCGGCGTCGCGTCACCGGCATACCGCGCGGCGAGGGAATAGCCCTGGCCCGCGTAGATGGCCCCTGGCGCGTAAAGTCCGGCATTCCGGAGCCAGTCCCGGAATTCCGCCACCATGAATGGCGAGTAGTCGGCGTATCTAGTGGCATAGGTCGGATCGGGAGTACATCCGAGATTGTCTTTCGGTTGTAGCATCAAGGCCAGGGCGCCGCTGTCGGCCACCGCAAACACCCAACAGTCAGGGAACGTCACTCGCCCATCTACAATCGAAAACGTCTGCCCGTTGTACCTGAGCGTCGTTCCGCTAACCGATCCGGTGGCCGGGCCTCCCGTACTCGGGTTCCAAAACTTGGCTAGCGCCAACTCCACTTCGCCATCGCCGCTTGCGGCGACCAGCGTGTCCGGGTACTGACGCATCAGGCGTGCGATCTCTTTCGCAATTTCGCGCATGTACGCCTGCTGGATGGCAAACTGCTTGCGCGCGTAACGCGAATGCGTCCACCACCCCCCCGCCAGGACATTGTCCGCGTACCACTGCATGCTGCGGATGTCCTCGGCCTCAGAGGCAGACTGCACCGGGTCGTAGCGTTCCCGGATGGCCGTCTGAATCGCGAGCGCGACCGGAAACCCATTGGCGTGCGCCTTGGCCACCGCATCATCGATCTGCGTGATGTTCGTACTGATGGCTGCCCGGACCGCTGTCGGATTGGAGATGTCCACGTTCCAATCCTGCATCGACAGGAAGATATACAGCGAGAAGCCTAGCTTGACGTAGGGCCCTTCGGGGCCGACTCTCTTACGCAGGTCGGTAATTTCTGCACTGACAGCCGCGTCGTCGGCACCCAGGTAGCCTCCCCAATACGGGAGGATGTAGAGGATGTCGTCGCGGTTCACCGTTTGCGCGGCCGCGTCGCCAGCCGGAAGGGCGACCGCGAGCATCGCGACGAATAGGAGCACTAGAAGGCGAACGGGGCGCTCTGAATGGACCATATGATAACGACCGCGGGGAGTAACGGCGGCGATTGTACCATGGCGGTAACTCGTCACACGCGACGCGTGGCCGCTGTTGACGCCACCGGGAGCCAATGAGCGACTGCAAGATCCAGGCCGCGCGATCGGGCGGCAATCAAGGTCGTCTCTGCTCCGGCTTCCACGATGCCCGTGTCGAAATCGTCTCTGCACGGCAATTCTTGTCGGTCGCGCGTGGTCTCGCCGGCCGCGCCGAAGCCTCTCGCCCATTCGCAGCGGTATACTCATCTGATTCGCCGAGCGGCCGAGCCAGCTATCCATGCCTTTCCGGCAGCGGTTTTCGATCTGCGAGCAACACGGTGCGAGGGAGCAATCACTTGCGCCACGGGCTGCGAGCAGGAGATGTCACATTGAAGCCTGTCATCATCATTCCGGCCTACCAGCCAGGCGAAGAGTTGATTGCTTTGGTAGATGGCCTCACCCGGGATCCATCTCAATACATCGTTGTTGTCGATGACGGATCCACTGGAGCATCCCGACGCACGTTCGATGCCATCGCCGCCCACTCCAATCAAGTTGCAGTGCTCCATCATGCCGTCAATCTCGGAAAAGGCCAGGCCCTCAAGACCGCGTTCAACCATTTCCTGGTCCACTATGCCGAAGACTGCGTCGGCGTTGTCGCAGCGGACGCGGATGGACAGCACGCGATAGAAGACATTCTGCGCGTTTCAGAATCTCTTCAGGCTTTTCCCGAAGCACTTTGTCTGGGCAGCCGTAAGCTGGAAAGAAACGTACCCGTGAGAAGTCTTCTGGGGAACAAACTCACCGCCCTGGTGTTCAGGATGGTGACAGGTGTCACCCTGGTGGACACACAAACCGGGCTCCGCGGTATTCCAAGAGGGGTGCTTTGTGATCTGCTGCGCTCAGTAGAGTCAGGCTACGATTTCGAATTGGACATGCTGATTCGCGCGGCGAGAAGCCGGCGCACGTTTCACGAAGTCCCTATCCGCACCATCTACAAGGCCAACAACGAAGGCTCCCACTTCAATTACCTGCGCGATTCACTGAAGATCTACTTCGTGTTTCTGCGCTTCTCAATACTGTCCCTGGCCACCGCCGCCATCGACTACCTGATATTTGCGCTGTTCCTCCTGAACTCAGGAAGCCTGTTTCTCAGCATTGCTGCCGCCCGACTGGGAGCAGGGACGTTTCAATTCACCCTGGGCAAGTCGTGGGTGTTCAAATCGGGGAATAGCGCGGCCAGTGAGATCGTCAAGTATTGCATTCTCGTCGTGGTCCTCATGATGTTGTCGTACAGCCTTATCGCGCCGATGGTCACATATCTCAATGTGAGCCCCTATATCGCCAAGATCATTGCCGAGGGAACCATCTTTCTATTGAGCTTTGCCGCCCAGAACATACTGGTCTACTCAGCCCGATCGACCAGGGAGCAGAAGACCCACTGGGATGCGTACTACAATGCGCCATTCAAGACATCGTCGATATCACGCAAGTTCACCGAAGATAGAATCCACCGACTAGTCGATACGTATGGCACGACGCCCATTTCTCGAATTTGTGAACTGGGCGGCGGAAATAGTTGTTTCTTTTCAGGATTGAGGGCGAAATACCCCGACGCGGCGTACGCCATTATTGACAATAATCAACGGGGCCTGGCTATATTCCGGGAACGACATGGCGATGACGAAGCCGTTGAAGTCATCAACGACGATGTGATCAATTCCACGAGTAGTGTCGCGCCCGCCGACCTCGTGATCAGCGTCGGTCTGATAGAACATTTCGGGCGTCAGGATACCGCCAGAGCCATTCACGCGCATTTTGTCCGCGCGAAACCCGGCGCCCTGGTGATCATCACGTTTCCGACTCCGACGTGGTTATACGTCGTCGCGCGTTTCCTGACGGAACTGGCAGGGGCCTGGAGGTTTCCGGACGAGAGGCCTTTGCCGCTCAACGAGGTCGTGACTGAGGTGCGCAGGCACGGGGACGTCCTGGACGTATCCATTAACTGGCCGGTCGTGTACACGCAGGGGATCGTGGTCGCGCGGGCCTTTCCTGCGGATTCCCTTCTTTCGGAACCAGCGGTACTGAAATGATCGGACTGGGGACGTTTCCCGGGGAGCGGCGGCAGCGCGCTCCTATTCCCCCATGGGTGTGGCTCACGCTGATTTACGTTGTCAGCGTCGCCGTGCATTTCCTGCGTCTTCGGGCGCAAGCGAAATTCCCATTGCTCGCCACCGATGAGGTGCAGTACATCGGCCTCGGGGATAGTATCCGCCTGGGTGCCGGCTTCACCACGCGCGGTGAAGTCCACACCGCCCTGCCGCCGCTGTATCCCCTGTTTGTCGCCTTTGCGCACTCGGTGGGATCAAATGCACGGATCTCGGCGCTCTTCTTCAGTTGTGCGTTTATCTCACTGGTGGTCTTTCCGGCATACCGGTTGGGCCGTCTCATCGGGCTCGACCGTCTCTCCGTCTATCTGATGGCGGCTGCGGCGGCGTTTCTCCCACACACCTTGTTCGCCGGCATGTACATGGCGGAGACGGTGAACTACCCGCTCTTCATGACGGCCTTCGTCGCATTTGCCCTGTGGGTCGAACAGCCCACCTGGCGTCGCGCTATGCTCGGCGGAACCTGCTTGTCGTTGATGCTGCTCACGAAGCTGGCGTCGTTGTCCTTCGCTGTCGCCGTGTTGGTCACCGTGATTGTGGTCACGGCGACCCTGCTCCGGCGTAAGCAGACCCCCCCGCGCTTTGCGTGGCAGATCGTCTCCATGTGTGGCCTCGTGATCGCTACGCAGGCACTCTGGCAGGCCTACAAGTACACGAGTCAGTCTGCCGGGCTCGGAATGTACGGCCGCACCTTGGGTGACTACGGGTTACCGCATCTGACCGCGTCCGTCTTCGGACTCTATCTCGCCGATCTGCTTCTCGCCCCCGGGTTGTTGGTGGCGATTCCGCTGCTTCTCTGGTTCACACAGTGCGGCCGCACCCGATTCCCACTGGCCGTCCTCCTGGCAGCCACCATAGGCGCCCAGATTACGATTCACGGAATCCTGCTGGGCGGACTCACTGGTGAACTGGACGAACGGCTGTTCTTCTACTCGTTTCCGCTCATCGCCATGTTCGCGGTGAAGGGCACCGATTCGCTGAAGGGTTCCTGGATGAGTACCCGCGCGTTGTTCATCCTGGTGCCACTGCTTCTATTGATTCCGATCTACCGGGCCGCGCACTACAATCCGGTCGTCGCCGTGCCTTGGGTCAGCGCCGTCGGTTCCTTCGCGTGGGTCTCCGTCGATTCTTTTTCGCCGCGCCATCTGATCACGGGTGCCGTCGGTCTCGTGTTGGTGGCTGGTGCCTTGATTCTGTTGACGCCTCGCTTTCGAGTGCAGCGCGTTGCCGCGGTGCTCGTCTTCGCGTTCTTCTCGCTGACGTTCGTCAGCAGCGCCAGGGAGATGTTCGCGTTGGCGGGCAGCGCCGGATACCCCGTGTCGCGCATCACCAGTTTTCTGTCACGGAGCAACGTCAACGCGAATGCGCGGTTGATCGTGTGCGCCAACATGGCGTACTACCAGGAACAGCACCTCGTCACGCCGCTCGATCAGTTCTTTATCAACTGGCACCGGAGGTTCGATCTCAGCGATCTGTTCGTGCTGCAAATTGAAGCACTGGGGCACTACGACGTCCGGATTGCGCGCTATCCCGAACAGATCCGGACCTGGATGCGCCCCGGCGATCATCTCCTTTCCGCCACCCGCATGACCGATCTCCAGCTGGTGAGCTACCAGTATCCGTACTATCTGTACAGGCTGACGGAGACGCTGCATGCCGATCCGAAACCGATCTATGTCATCGACATCACCGAGGAATTGTCGTACCTCTGGCCACTCGGACTCCCTCCCGCGCAGCAGGTGTATCAGATGTTGGGACAACCGGTGAACCTGCTCGCCGGTCACTATCGCGCGACGTTCTTCGTCAGACCGGATCCGTCGCGGCCGTTCTTTGCCGAAGTGGAACGAACCGTGGGCAAACTGGTCCTGGCCAGGCGGCAGGGGAGTGCGTCCGGTGTGACCACGTTCGATTTCGCGACGCCGGGAGATTCCCCACTGCAATTTCGTCTGAGTGGTCCCGGCATGCTCGGCGCCGTCTTCAAGGCCGCGAGCGTAGAATATCTTCGTCCATTCGTCACTCCGTTGCCGCCGGCCGCAGCGACGGGCCAGTTCGTCTCCGAACCAGGACGGCCAGGTGCGATCGTCGATCCGGCGTTGCGGCTGGCGTGCGACTTCTCGTCCATCAATGGTGAGGGGCCCGCTCCGATGTATACGATCCGGCGGGGAGCCCCGCTGGATTTCAGAGGCGAGGCGTCGGGACCGGCGTGGAAACCGTCTGGAGAACGCTGGATCGAACTGATATCCAGCCGTGGGAAGCTGTTCTATCTGCGAACCGAATCGCAGGGCGCCCACTCATTTCGAGCCGCGGGCAGCACCAGCGCGTTGACTCCTGACGTGTATACCGCGACCGTGGCACAAGTGGAAGGCGATCATCAGGTCTCCTGCGTCAACCACTGGAGACTGACCATCACTTCCCGCTAGAAGTACCGCGCCAGGATGAAGCGCAGCGCCCAGGCATGGATGCCGCACGCCGTCGCGGCGATCAGCCACTCGCGGCTGATGCCGGCGCGCCAACTAGGCTCGTCATGCACCCGCCGCGGCAGGATCGCGGCAATGCTCCAGAAGACAGCGAGCGAGGTCAGGTAGAACCCCACAAGGTAGCGGCCCATGAGGTTCCGATGCAGGTAGTAGCTCGACACGGCGTACAGCACGAGCGCCGCGACCCACCCGCAGACGAGCATCGCGATCCAGATGCCGCGTCGAAGCTGACGGGTTTTTCCCACGTAGATGAACAGGCCGATCGCGGCTGCCCCGCTCAGCAGGACGAGTACCGACATGAACCCGTCGCCGGGCAGCGTATCGACCCAGCCGAAGCCTTCCCAGAACGATGATGACAGCAGGAGATCGTGATGAACCAGCCGTAATCCCGTCAGGGCAACCGCAAGCACGTGGCCCGCATACGCACTTGCCGACGAGGGCATAGACACTTCGCGCGTGTCGAGCGTGGGATATGGCACGACGATCGAGACGATCAGACTCACGATGATTGCGGCGGCGGCCCCATAGCTCACCCATCGCACCAATCCGGTGACGAAGCGCCCCGGGTTCCCCAGGCGCCGTCTGATCCACCCAGTGCCCAGCTCGAGCACGAACCCGACCGGGGCGGCCGCCGTGATCCATCCGGGATGAGCGCGGAGCAATTCGGCCCACGCCTTGACGCGTTCTGGCACCTGCCCGGCGTCGCCAGGCCACAGGCCGTTTCTGAAGGTCGGCGTCGTTAGCAGTTCGAACGTTGCGAGTCCGGCGCCCAGACCGGCCCAGAAGATAAGGCTGCGGCGAAGGTCGCGGCTCGCCGGACCATCCAGCCGCGATCCGAGCCATGCGCGCCCCGCCACCACGGCGGCCAGAACAGCGCCGAACGGCAGTCCGCTGCGCCCGCTTCCGAACACCGCCGCCATCGCCAATCCGAGCGGCAGCCCCAGCAGATGAGATCCGCGGCCATCGAGGCAGAGGCCGGCGATCATCGCCGCCACCACGACGTAGGCCGACGTCAGAACCGCGAACTCGGATACATGCGTGGCGTAGGACGGCAGCGTCGGCACCAGCAGCAGGGCCAGCACGACGGCGGACGGTGCCGCGACCGACTCCGAAACAGAGATCCGGACCAGCGCCGCAGCGAGACCGAGCACGAATGCGAACAGCAGGGCATCGGCGAACCTGATCGCCAGCAGCGTGTGCGCCGTATCGAGCGGCCGAACGGCCCGTGTCAGCAACTTCCACCAGAGCCATGTTGTTGTGCTCCGCTCAGCCACATTGTGAGCGAACACCTCCTTGCCCCAGGTCGTGGACGCCGGGCTGCCAATGTCGACGGGCCGGAAGCGGCTGTCGCCGTGAAAGCGAATCCGATCGAAATGGCCGGCTCTGGCCAGCGCGGCGGTGCCCTCGCTCAGTTCTGGACGGTTCGCGACGTTGGCAAAGGCCAGCATGTGATCCGGTTCATCCGGCGCCTGGAGCGGAGGAATCAGCACGGCGTAGAGCAGCGCGAGCGCGAGTCCAAGACAGGCGATTCCCACGGCGCCCGAAACGGCCTTGACGGGTCCGTCGCGATTGTCGGTCGGCGCCAGCATCATCCCGGCGGCGAAGACCAGGGCCAGAGCCAGGGCGACCGCGCCCCACAGCCACGCCGTTGGTACCGAACCCTGCCACATGTACGAGAGGAGGTCAGCGCGGCGCCTGGCGACCCCGGGGAACGAATCGACGTAGAGTCCGTGCGCCACGGCGATGCTCGATTCTCCAGCGGATCCCGGATCCGAGAGCGACATCCATTCCGGATCGTACTGACGTGCCGGGATCCAGTGAGAAACAAGACCCAGGTGGCCCGGGCCCCGGAAGGTGACAGTCAGATCAACACGCCCGGGGAGCGAATCGAAAAACAGTGATGAACACCCTGTGCCGCGCTTGAAGACGATGTAGCGGCCGTTGGGAATTCTGGCGCCCGATTCCGCCTGGTATACGCACTCGGTGCCCCGGATGCGGATCTCGCCGCTGAGGAGCGTGGGCGCGGCGTCATACGTGACAAACGGGAGGTGGATTTCCTGGTGGCCAATGATGCGCTCGGGCCGGTTCTGCCAGAGGCCGATCTGCGCCCGCTTGATGCCACCCGGAAGATAGGTGACGCCGAGATCCACCGCGGTTGCCGGCCACTTCGTTCCGTCGCCCACGATCTCGGTGTCCAGGGTATTGGGTACCTGATGGAGGAGAGCGCTGATGACGGGAACGCCCAGCACCGCAGTCAGCAGCGCCGGCCAGATGATCGTTCTGAGCTTCACGCCTGGCGACCCTACTGAGGCACGGTGACCGGGACGACCCCGATGTCCCTGGTCGCGCCGCTGTCGTCGATGGCCTGCACGAGAATCGTGTGAGGGCCCGGACCGATGCCAAAATCCACCTCGACGTTCCAGCCATAGATGTCGCCGCGTCGCGCGTACCGGGGCATCGCTCTGGCGACATCCGGCCGGGGCACGCCGAGCCGCACGCTCGTCTTGTAGTGGCCGTCAAAGTAGATCCGGATCTCGGAGACCCCCGAGTCGTCGACGGCCCAGCCGCCCACCAGGGTCTTTCCAGGTTTGAGCACGTCGCCCGCCTTGGGCGTATCGACGACGCCCTGTGGCAACTCGTTGTCCGGGTTCTTCACCCGTTCTCCGCAGGCGAGGAACGAGGAGAGAGCGACGGCGATGGTCGCGATGCGAACGACGCGCCGACAAGTCACCAGATCTCTCATGGCGCACTCCCTGTGTTGCCACCTTGCTCCGCGGCCGGCCCCGGCGGCACACCGAAGGTCCGACATCGTTCGATTCTCCGTCATATCCTGACGCGATAGTCGGGGAAGTCGCGCGTCAGATGGGGATTGTAATAGGGATCACGTTCGCAGACATCGGCCCACGTCGTCCTCATCAGCTCGAGGTCGCTGGATTTCCAGGTCCGAGCCGGAGCCGTCGCGGATTCGACATGGCACAACTCCGCGTGTGGCGTGAACACGATTCTGTACCCGGCCCGACGAAGGCGCATGCAGTAGTCGACATCGTTGAAATCAAGCGCGAAACGCTCGTCAAACCCGTTCATCCGCTCATACAGGTCGCGGCGCGTCATCATGCACGCTGCCGTGACCGCCGAGTAGTTCTTGATGATGAGGGCACTCGACCCGTAGCCGGTGGAGGACCCTGCGTGGCCATGAAACGCGTGCGCGGCCAGCCCGCACACACCCATCACGACGCCGATGTGCTGAATTCGCCCGTCCGGATAGAGCAGCTTGGGGCCGACCGCGCCGATGGCATCCTGCTGGGAGAACTCGAGCATCGCCTCGATCCACTCGGGAGTGATCACCTCGATGTCGTCGTTGAACAGGAGAAGGTGGCTGCCGTGGCTCTCCCGCACGGCAGCGTTCAGCTTGCGGGGGTAGTTGAATGCGCCTTCGACGGGATGATGCACGCGCGTGTGCGGCACCGCCTCCAGGAACGCCTCGGTCGCCTCCGGCAGGCTGCTGTCATCGGCAATCACGAGCTCGTAGCGGTCGTACGTGGACTTCCGCACAATCGATTGGATGCATTCCAATACGCTGATCTGAGGTCCCTCGACGTCGCGCGTACGACCGGTGGTCGGAATGATGATGGAGACGAGCGGCTTGCCGGCGATTCTGTGACGCACGCGGTACAGGCCGTTCGCCGGGCCGGGCACCACGGTGGCATCCAGCCCGCAGCGGGCCACGTGGTCCTGCAGCGCCCGTTCCCCGGCGTCTGAAGCCCAGTTCTTGGCGGTGCCAGACGAGGCGGTCGACTCGGGGAGCTTCCGCCACCGGTAGAGCATCTTCGGGATGTGATGGATGCGCTCGGAGCGCTCACTGACGCGCAGCGCGAGGTCGTAGTCCTGCGCACCATCGCAACGTGACCTGAACCCGCCCACGTCCCTGACCAGGCTGGCACGCAGCACCATCAGGTGACAGGTGTACATCGTTGACCGGAAATGCTCGGGCGACCAGTCGGGTTTGAAGTACGGGTCGCAACGCTCCCCGGCCGCGTCGAGCTTGTCTTCGTCGGAGTAGATCCAGTCAGCGTCCGGAACCTCGTTGAGGAAGCGGGCCACCTCATACAGCGCTTCCGGCGCCAGTTCGTCGTCGTGATCGAGCAGGGCGAAGAACTCGCCGGTTGCCACATCGAGCGCCGCGTTTGACGCGGCGGAGATGCCGCCGTTTCTCGCGCAGTGGACGACATGGATCCGCGAATCGCCTAGCGCTTCGTACTCCTTCAGAACACGAAGAGTCCCGTGCCTGGTCGATCCGTCGTCGGCCAGGCACAGCTCCCAGTCGGGGTACACCTGGCCGCGCACCGATTCGACGCAGGCGCGCAGCCACCTCGGATCCGTGTTGTAGACAGGCGTGATCACACTGATCCGCGGGCGAATGCCAAACCCCGCCACCGCGGCAGCCATCTGTGCGAGATCAGTCTCCATCGGCGTGTTGATCGCGATCCAGCGCCTGTATCGCGCCGTGTGCTCGTCGGCCGACTGCAGATCTCTGATTTGCCGGAGCGTCCCAATCAGTCCCGAGCGTCGGATTCGAACACCGAACGCCCGAATCGACCGCCACCTGTCGGCCAACGTCCGCCGCCATTCGATCCGCGGCTCACCCCAGACGGCCCACGCGTTGGCCCCGGATACTCCCGCAGGCAGCGTCGTCGCGAAACCCACGACGACCTCTGGGAGTGCACCCGGCGGCAACTGCACGGCCACGCGGCGCCAGCGGCGATCGGCGAACCGTTCGCCGGGATTGATGCGAAGCGAACGCGTGGTCCGCCAGTCGAGCGAGGGGACCTCGACATCGAGCGCAAACACCACGCCGCCCCGGTTGTTCGCCCACACGATCGGCAGCAGGCCGCAGTCGGCGATCACGCGCGAGCCGGCCTGAGGAGCAAACCGGAACGAGACCGCCGACGTGGGGTGCATGAACAGCGCGTGGCGGGTCTGGTGGCTGATCCGAACCGGGGGCAGCCACCGAATCGCGTCACCGGCGTGAGGCTGATCGGTTCGTTGATCCTCCAAGGGATGGAAGCGAAACAGATCGGTGGTCCAGAAGAACCGATGCAGGGCCGTGCCAATCCCGCCGGCCAGGCCGCGACTGCAGATCAACCGCCACAGGGCGCCAAGGGTCCATGACGGGTGGGTGGCAAAGACCATGTTGGCGCGCAACCGGATCCACGCCCGCCGGGGGCGCGAGAGGATCAGGTGATGCAGTTGCAGGTGAACCCGGCTGGCCTCTTCCTCAAGGCGGGACAGTGCCGCTCGCCGCCTTGCCAGCACGCGTTCCGGCGATTCGTCGCGTTGGGGCGCGGCGTCGGACCCGGGCTGCCCATCCCCGTCTGGCCGCAGCGGTTCCGATGGCAGAGACAGGTCGGCCCCGAGTGTCTGAGCCGCTCCGCGGCGCGGAACGACCAGCCGCACGACGTGTGTGATCCGGTAGATCCAGGTGGCCCTGATAGCCTTGATACTGGCGAGATTCGCGTCCAGTGCCAGGCGCAATTCGCGTTCGCGCGCCGCCAGGGCATCGAGTTCAATTGCGATCTCGTCGCGGCGAGTCTGCACGGAACCCTCATGCGCGGGCAACCGGGTCGGAGCGGCGCCGTGAGTCATCGGATCGGCGTGGCCGCGAGGTCCGCGTAGCAGGCAAGTCCCCCATCGACCGCGCCATCATACAACAGCCGTCCATGGTCGAGGACGAGCACCCGGTCGCAGATCGCCCGTACCGCCTCGGGCGAATGCGAAACGAACAGGATCGTCTTGCCGCGTGCCCTGAAGTCCCTCACGGTATGGATGCACTGCTGCTGAAAGTCCGCATCGCCCACCGCGAAAATCTCGTCGAGCAGCAGAATGTCCGGATCGAGATTGGCGGCGATGGCAAAGCCGATCCGCATGTGCATGCCCGACGAGTAGTTCTTGATTGGCACGTCCATGAAGTGCTCGAGCCCCGAGTACGCGACGATCGCGGGATAGAGGGCCTCGGTCTCGCCCCGCGACAGGCCGTTGATCGAGGCATTCAGAAACACATTCTCGCGTCCGCTCAGCTCACCATGAAAGCCGACTCCGAGTTCGATCATCGTGCCGATCCGGGCGGCGCGGGCCACCAGCAGGCGCCCTGCGGTGGGCTGGTACAGCCCGGCGACGAGCTTCAGAAACGTGCTCTTTCCCGAACCGTTTCGTCCGACCACGCCGACCGTCTCGCCCCGGCCAATCGACAGCGACACATCCCGGAGCGCCCAGAACTCTTCGACCATCTCCCGCTTGTTCGCGTGAAACACGCCCAGAAACCGGACTTTCAGTTCGCCGGCCCGGTTGTGGCGCAGAAAGAACCGTTTGGACAGACCTTCGGCGATGATGGCCGTGTCCATCAGAGTCGCTCCGACAGCCGGTCTTCGACCGCCAGAAATACCCGCACACCCGCCCACAGGGTGCCGAACGCGTACACGGTGGCGATCATCCAGACCCGGGTGCCAGGCCACTGGCGGTAGTAGAAGATCTGCTGGTAGGCGACGATGAACGGCGACAGGGGCGTCAACAGGATCAATGCCCGCAACCCTTCTGACACCCGGGCCAGGGGGTACACAATCGGTGTCAGCCAGAAGAGAATCGAGAGGGCGATGTCAAGCAGATGCCGGATGTCCCGGAAATACGCCGTTCCCGCGGCGAGCAGCAGCGCGACCCCCACGGTGAACATCACCTGCAGGCCGAGGAAGACGGGGTACAGCAACATCGGACCTGATGGCGGCACCCGGTACACCAGCAGCATCAGCGGTAGGAACACGACGATCGTCAGCAGGTACTGCGCCAGGTTGAAAAGCACTGTCGCGATCGGCAGGATCGCCGGCGGGAACCTGACGCTTCTCATCAGGCTGCCGCTGTCGATGATGGCGCCGGTGGACATCGTGGCCGAGCTGGCGAAGAAGCTCCACGGCAGGATTCCCAGGAGCAGGAAGAACACGAATCCCTCGACGCTGGTGCGCAGGATGTACGTGAACGCGACGGCGTACACGCCGATCATCATAAGCGGATTGACGAGCGACCAGAGGAATCCGAGCACCGATCCGCGGTACTTGAGCTTCAGGTCCTTCAGGACCAGGTTCTTCAGCAGTTCCCGATAGCGTATCAATCCCGCAATCGTGCTCCCGATGCTCGGGCGCTCGGTCGCGCGGTCCATCATATCGGTCATATTTCGCGCGATTAGATTATCATGGGCTCCATTGCCGGACATGCGAATCCTCCACGTCACGCAAGGCTATGCCCCCGCGATTGGCGGCACCGAACTGTTGATTCAGCGGGTGTCGGAGGAGTTGGCCCGGCGATACGGCGACCAGGTCGCCGTCTTCACGACCGACTGTCTGAATGGGGAGGCCTTCTTCTCGCCGCGGCTGCCTCACCTGACGACCGGATGGGAGGACATCGGCGGCGTGCGCGTGCGGCGGTTCCCCGTCCGCCGCGGCGTGAGCCGGGCGCTGCGCGGTCCTCAAGCGCTCGCGTACAGACTCAGACTGCCGTTCAACCAACGCCTTCGGGCGCTGGCGGGCGGTCCCATCGTGCCTGGGCTCCGCCAGGCCATCACGGAGTGGCCGTGCGACGTGGTAGCCGCCGCATCGTTTCCGTTGCTGCACATGTTCGACGCGCTCGCCGGAGCCCACGTGACGGGCCGCCCGTGCGTGCTCACCGGCTGTCTGCATCCCGATGACGACTGGGGCTTCCAGCGGTCGATGATCTACAAAGCGATTCGCGAAGCCGACGCGTACGTCGCGCTCACACAGTTCGAGGCCGACTACGTAATCGCGAGAGGCGCGGCGCCCGAACGGGTGCACGTCGCCGGTGTTGGTATCGATGCCGAGACGTACGACGGCGTGACCAGCGAGGAAGCCAAGTGGCGCATGGGCTTCGACAAACGGCCGCTGGTCGGCTTCATCGGGCAGCTTGGCGGCCACAAAGGGCTGGATACGCTGCTCCGCGCCATGCCTCAGGTGTGGCAGGCGGAGCCCCATCTCAATCTGCTCGTGGCCGGTCACCGGACGCTGTATACGCCGCACGTCGAGCGGATCATGCACGCGTGGCCGGCGGACTTCCAGCGCCAGTCGCGTCTCCTCGTGGATTTCCCAACCGCCAAGAAGCCGTGGCTGTTCGGGGCGATTGATCTGCTGGCGTATCCGTCGGGGTACGAATCGTTCGGGATCTCGTATCTCGAGGCCTGGGCGGCGGGCAAGCCGGTGATTGGCGCGAGATCGGGCGCGGTGCCCTCGGTTATCTCAGAGGACGTGGACGGGCTGCTCGTCGACTACCAGGACGATCAGGCCCTCGCGCGCGCCATTCTGGATCTCGTGCGCTCTGCAGAGCGGGCGCGGAACATGGGGGAAGCTGGCCGCACCAAGACCCTGGCCCGGTACACGTGGAGACGCGTCGCCGAGCGCTTCCGCGAGATCTACACGGGGGTGCTGAATGCGGACGCCACGCGCGACGTGGCGTCCAGACTACCGGCGAACTGAGAACAGGCGCCTCAGCCGGACCAGGGCCTCGCGCAACCGCCAGAAGCGGCTCCGTTTCATGTGGCCAATCGCGTCAAGAGCCTGATTCAGTCTGGTGGCCACCCGGTCGTGGCTGTCGCGCAGGTCATCACGTTCCCTCCGCAGGGCCTCGCGCTGTACGGTCATTGAGTCGTACGCCGTCTTCAACCCGCCCCGCTCGGCCAGCAAGGCGTCCCGCTCGGCCAGCAAGGCGTCCCGCTCGACCCGCAACGCGCTCCGCTCGGCCAGCAAGGCGTCCCGCTCGGCTTCCGTCGCCGCCAGCGCGTTCTGGATGTCGGCCGAGTAGTTCCGGGCATCGGTCGCCGCCGACAGCAACGCCCAGTAGCGGCGCTCGTAGTCGAGCACCAGGCGAGGCACCGTCTCCTGCCGCCTCCGGAACCGGGCCGCCCACGGCACGATGTATGTCGCGTCGTAATCGACGTCGCGATAGAAACCGTGCCGCGCAAACTGTTCCGCCCAGTATTCAGGCGGGTGGACGTTGACGTGCGTCGGTTCGCGGTGGTCGACCGGCGAAGACGAGAACAGGATGTCGGTAGTCTGAGCGCACATGTTTGCGATCGCCGCCTCGGCATCGCGGATCGGCATGTGCTCGGCGACTTCGATCGACACGACGAGATCCCAGGGACCACCCAGATCGCCGGTCACCGAACCGACCCGGCAGTAAGGCTTGATCGGATCGTAGACCTGCTCTATCGCGAACGGAGAGATGTCGACGCCCCAGGCGTCAACCCCCCGGTCGCGGAGCGTCTCGACCAGAAACCCCAGGGCGCACCCCGCGTCGAGCACGCGCGCAGGCGCGATGTCGGCCACAATCCGATCGGCGATGCGGCCAAACGAACCCAGCCACACGTCATTGCGGACATACGGCTGCCCGCAGCAGTGCTGGTAGTAGTAGGCGTCGAACGAATCGGCTGGAATCACGGGCAGTCTCCGGCGCGAAGCACGCTCACGTTACCACAGGGGAAGGGCAATGGGCCCGGAGTCCTGGCTTGAAGGCCCCAGGGCGAAAAACAAGAATGTAATCTGCCGGGGCCGGCGCAACCGAGATTACAATTTTGAGACGGTGATCAGACGGCTGATTCAATGACTGCCAATCTCCTGCTGAACCAGAACGCGCGCGCCGCCGCATGAGAGGCGCACTCGAAATCCTCCGCGCGCGGCGATGGCCATGGGCCAGCCTGCTGGCGTTGCCGGTCGTCGCGATCTTATGGCAGTCGTTCTTCTGGTTCGATCGCTTTCCTGTCGCGGCCAGGGCTGCCTACGCAGGCCTGACGCTGTTGTCGGCGCTGCGCCCGGCGCAGGGATTGCTCGCGATCGCGGCGCTCGCGACGCTGGGCGGGCCCATCGCCTTGATGGTCGGCGCCCCGCAAGGGCGAACGGCGGAGCCGCTCCTCCTGGCGTTTCTGGTCGGCTGGCTGGTGCACAGCGTCGTGAGGCGCCAGTCAATCCTCGATCGCGACGACAGCCTGTCGGCGCCCCTCGCGCTGTTTGCGCTGGCCGTCTCCGCCTCGCTCGTCGTGGTGTCAGTCGCCGTGCAGAGCGCAACCGCGCCCCCCTGGCAGTTCATCCGGTTGATCACCGGTCTCCTCGCGCACGACTATTTCCGTTTGACGCACTTCGAAACGCAGAACTGGGACCCTGCGGCGCTCCTGCTCGAAGGCGTTCTGGTCATGGCGGCCGTGCTCCAGGTGACCAGGCGGCGCCCCGACCTGCAGTCTGCCGTGGCTCGCATGCTCGCCATCGGGATTGCCGCCGCGGGTGTCCTGTCGTTGGTCCGCCTGGGAACGGCCCTGGTGCGGGAGGCCGATCCGGTTGCGTTCCTGCTCTATGCGCTCACGTCGCTCCGGTTGAGCGTGCACACGTCCGACTTCAATGCCGCCGGTTCGCAGTTCGTGCTGGCGCTCCCGCTGCTCTGGGTGCTCGGAATCATGGTCGGAAGATGGCGGCCGGTGTGGTGGCTCGCCGCCGGCGCGGTCATCGCGGCCCTGTGGCTGACCGGATCACGGTCCGCCCAGTTCTCAATCCTGCTGACACTCGCTGCGGTGATGGCGGTCGGAGCCGGACGCCAGGCCAGGGCGCGGCTCGCGCTGGTGGCGGTTGCCCTCGTCGCCCTCGTCTACGCGATCATCGTGGGGCGCCCAGGGCCCGAGTCGTCGATCGTGGCCACCCTGGAGAATCGATGGCTGTTCCTGCAACTCAGCTGGGACATGCTCAAGTCGGCGCCGCTGTTCGGCGTGGGGATCGCCGAGTACTGGAACCTTTCGAGAGTGTGGATGCCAGAAGGGCTCAGGACGCTCTACGCCGCCGAGAATGCCCATAACAACTTTGCCCAGATCGGCGTCGAGCTGGGCGTGACGGGCCTGGGTCTGTTCCTGTGGGTGCTCGCCTCAAGCTGGCGCCGCGCCCGCCAGGCGCTGTCGGCCGATGCCGATCCACTCCTCCGAGCCCTGCTACTGGGTCTTGTCGCCACGCTCTTGACGTTTCTGACGGGACACCCGCTGCTCATTGGCGCGTTTGCCTGCAGCTTCTGGATCGCGCTCGGCCTCGCCGTCGCGCGGGCTGATGCTCTTTCGGGCCGTTCCGCGAGTACCGAGCAGCCGCTGTCGATCCAGGACGGCCGTCCGGCTTCCGGCCGCTGGAGATCGCGTGCCGCAGCGCTCATCGCGCTGCTCATCTTCGTGTCGGTGCCGTTTCGCGCGCGTCTGGCCAGCGACCAGGTGGACCTGTCCCGCACGCGGTATGGCTTTGCGGAGGGCAGCGTCGACCCGGTGTCGAACGCCCGGTTTGAATGGATCGGGCCACGTGCGACGATGTTCGTGCCCGCCGACGCACAAAGTCTGTACCTCTCGGCCAGCCCGGCGGCCGGTGAGGATGGAGCGGATCTGGAGTTGATGGTGGACGGGCGCCTGGCCAATCGCGTCGTGCTGCGTGACGGCCTCTGGCTGGACATGAGGCTGATCCTGCCCGTCACGAAATCGACCCGCGCCTTCAGGAGGATCGATCTGATCGTGAGGCGATCCAGCGGCGATTATCCGTCCGGATCGCCGGCGCGTGATTCGAACGACCCCCGGGTGCGTCTCCGAAACGTCCGCGCCAAGTAGCGGCGTCAGCGAACCGGGGCGGCGCGCGGCTAGAACGCCATGTGGGCCTCACAGGCCGACGCCAGACCCAGGAGCGCCTCGGTGGCGTGGCGGCGTCCCACCAGTTGCATGCCGCACGGAAGGCCCGCCGCCGTCTGGGCCATCGGCAGCGAGATCGCCGGATGCCCCGTGAGATTGAACAGCTGCGTGGCGCGCAGCATCATGTTGCGAACAGGCTCCGGCTTGCCCGCGATGTCGACCGAGTTCGCGCCGATAAGCGGTGCGGTGATCGGCAGCGTCGGCATCGCCAGCGCATCGCAGCCGGCCAGAGCCGTATCCACCTCTGCCCGCAGCACGCGCCGGCCACGTTGCGCGCGCACGTAATCCTCGGCCAGCAGGTACCGTCCCATCTCGATCCGAAGGCGGACATTCGGCGTGTAGAGCTCAGGGTGCTCCTCGATTGCGCGGGCATGATACGCCGACGCCTCGGGCAGCGACGTGTGAAGGTAGATCGTCCCGATCTCTGCCGCGTGCGGGATGACCACGTCGACCGTCTCGGCCCCGGCCTGCCGCAGCCACGCCAGGCTCTCGGCGAATCGCTGCCGAACCTGGTCGTCGACCAGGTCGAGAAAGTAAGGGCGCGGGACGCCCAGGCGGAGACCCCTGACGTCTGACCTGGCGGGCAACGGCCACAGCGCAGCTGACCGGTCTCCCCGCAGGATCAGATAGAGCAGCCAGGCATCGGCCACGCATCTGGCGAGCGGCCCGACGTGATCGAGCGATTCGCTGAGCGGCACGACGCCATCACACGGCACTTCGCCCCACGTCGGCTTCAGGCCCACCGTGCCGCACGCAGCCGAAGGAATACGAATCGAGCCTCCAGTGTCGGTGCCGATCGACGCGACCGACATGCCCGTCACAATCGACACTGCCGATCCGCCGCTCGACCCGCCGGGCGAACGCGCCGGGTCGTGCGGGTTGCGCACCGCGCCGTACGCCGAATCCTCACTGGTGGTGCCAAAGGCAAACTCGTGCAGGTTGGTCTTGCCGACAAACACCGCGCCAGCCTCGCGCAACCGTGCGGTGACCGGAGCGTCCTTCGACGCGACGTGACCCTGCCGAACCTGCGATGCCGCCGTGGTGGGCACGCCGCCGACGTCGATCAGGTCCTTGAGCGAGATGGGGATGCCGTGCAGCGGCCCCCGACACCGGCCGGCAGACAGTTCGCGGTCGAGCGCCCGCGCCTGATCGAGCGCCTCGTCGCCGGTCACGGTGATGAAGGCGTGGAGCGGCTCGCTCTTGCCCGCAATCTCCGCCAGGCAGGACTCGGTCAGTGCCTCCGACGTGATTGCGCGCGCGGCCAGCAGCGGCGCCAGTTCGGTGATCGATCGAAAGTGCGGCGGCTTGGCGCTCATCCTCGCGCTCCCTGCGGTCCGCGCGCGCCGTTTACTGGCAATCCGGCGTCGGCCGGCTGACGGACGGCCCCGGCCAGATCGTTCCAGTCGGCCGCACGCAGAAACCGTGTCGCCTGAGCCAGGTTGGCCAGCAGCGGCTTCAGCTCCGGCAGTTCCCGCCGATCCGCATCGGCACACGCGCTATCAAGCCAGTCGTCAAGGGTCATATGAGTGCCTGTTCGCCTGTCGCGCCGTCGCGCTTGAACGAGAGCCCGACTCCATCGCCGATCGGGAGCACCGTCGTGATCAGCCTCGGATCGGCCGCCAGCCGACGATTGTATCCGGCGACCGCGTCGATCGTGGCCGGATCGTGGTGAGGCGTCCCTTGTGAAAACCCAGGGACGACATCGCCGCTCCACAGCACATTGTCGGTGATCAGCACGCCACCGGGCCGCAGCAGCGCGACGATTCGATCGAGCATCGGCTGATATCTGAGCTTGTCGCCATCCTGAAGAACGAGATCGAATGGGCCCGCCACTTTGTGGAGCAGCCGCGCCGCGTCACCGACCAGCACGTTGACACGATCAGTGAGCCCGGCCTGCGCGAAGTGCTGGCGCGCCATGGCCGCTCGTTCCGGGTTCAACTCGAACGTGAAGAGCAGTCCCTCATCGGGCATGGCCCGAGCGAGGTGGATCCCCGAGTACCCGTAGCCCGTGCCGATTTCGAGTACTCGCCGAACTCGCATCGCGCTCGCCATCACGTGCAGGAACCGCGCCGTGAGCCTGTCCAGTGCCGGCACGCCGTCTGCCTTCGCTCGGCGACGCACCTCCGTCAGCAACGCGTCTTCGGCAAGAGACAGACTTTCAATGTAGGCGCCGACAGCGCCATCCACCATCTCGCGCATGTCCTGTGATTCTAAACCCTGAGCGCACCTGGACGTCGGGCGATCGTCACACGTCTGCGTGCCGCGCCTCATGATACCGATCGACGGGCACTTCGAGACGCCTCAGTGAGGCAGTTTGCCAACGACCTTGTTGATGCCCCGGTGGATTCGATGGAACCACTTCGTGGGCTCGGCAAACATGAGGATGCACTCCCCATGGACCGCCGCCAACCCCTGTTGCTCGCAGAACTGGATCGCCTCGGGCGATTCGGCTCCCTGCTGAATCCAGATCCGCCGGATGCCCGCCTCCGCGGCTTCGCGCACGAGCGTCGAGGTCGAAGCGGGCGGCGTCACCAGAATGACCCCGCCAACGCGCGTGGCCAGGTCTTTCAGGCTTCGCACGCACGGCGCGCCCGCGATGAGGTCCGCCTCGGGATGCACCAGCAGGACGGAGTAGCCCTTGCCGGCCAGTTCCTTGCGAACCATGTTGCCGAATCCCTCGCCGTTGCGCGACACGCCAACCAGGGCGAGTGTCTTCTGCGAAAGAAACTCGTCTACAATTTTCCGCGACATCATGAGCGTGGCCTCCAATCGGGGGTCGGCGTGGCTACTTTCCGCCCGTCTTTGTCTGCTCACCGATCCACGTGCTGATCAGATCGAGGAATCCCGGCACGAACTCCTTCTTGAGTTTCGCGTATTCAGCGACGCCCCCGGTCTCCGAGTCCTGGTAGAGATGATTGGCGCGCGGAAACACCTCGATGCGGTAGTTCTTGAGGCCGCCGCGTGCGAATGCCTTCTCGATGGCGGCGCGGTTGGGACCCGCCGGCACCTGCACGTCGTGTCCACCAAACAGCACGAGCACAGGACATCGCACCTTTTCGAGCGCCGTCACCGGATCGAAGTCGAGGAAGAACTTGAACCACGGCGTGCGGACCGCGTCGAGCTGGCCCTTGACCTGTGCCGCCATGAACTTCTCGGGATCGCCGATCGCCTTCCGCTGAGCGTCGGGCATCGCGTCGATCGCGGCCTTCATCTCGCCGCGCATCATCGCCTCCACCTCGTCCCAGCCCGTCCCGCTGCGGACCGCCGTGAACATCTTGCGCTGGATGTCCTGGTTGCGGCGCGCCTGCTCTTCGGTGCGTCCCGCCGCGCGCCCGACGGTTTCAGACTGCGCGAGCATGATCTGTTCGCCCGTCAGTCCCGGGCCAGACATCATGATGACGAACGCAATCTCCGGGACCCGGGCCGCCAGCATCGGCGCCACGAGGCCGCCTTCGCTATGTCCCATCAGGCCGACGCGCGTCTTGTCGATCTCGGGGCGCCCCTGTAGCAGTCTCACGCCGGCCAGCGCATCTTCGGCGAAATCCGCCGTCGTCGATTGACTCGTGCTGCCCGACGATCCGCCCACGCCACGATCGTCCATCCGGAGCACCGCAATTCCGTGCCTGGTCAGGTGGTCGGCGATGCCCCGGAAGATCTTGAAGCCGAAGATCTCCTCGTCCCGGTTCTGGGCGCCGCTGCCGGTAATCAGAACGACGGCGGGAGCGGGCTTGCTGGCGACGGGAAGCGTCAGGGTGCCGGCCAGCGTCACCGAGCCCGACTTGATCGTCACCTCTTCCTCCTTGTAGGGAGGAGGGGGCACTGGCGCAGCCGGTACGGCAGGTGTCGCACCCGCGGCTGGACGCTTGAGCTCGAACGTCCCTTTCATGCCGGCTTGTTCGAACGTCCCCGACATCACGTCATTCTTGAGTTCGCCGTCGAAGACCGCCAAACCCGGACCAGCCGGCAATTCAAAATGGACCTTCGCCGCGTCCACTTGCACATTGGTCAGCGGCAAGGCCTTGGCGCCCTGTTGCGGGATGTCGATGGTGGCCTTGTAGGTGTTGCCATCGGCGGCCAGCACCACGCTGACGCCGAGTTGTGAGCCCATGATGCTGATGCTGCCTTCCCACCGCCCGGCCACACCCGGCTGGGCCACGGCCAGACCAGCGAACACGAGACTCGACATCAACGTGATGAGCGCGACACGCGAAACTACACGGCGCATAAGGACCTCTCGCTACCTGACTGGGGCGTGGCTTTGTGGCATCGACAGCGAGATGCCCAGAACAGCGCCGAGGATGATGAAGAAGGCGGCGATACACGCGACGGCTGCCGGGTTGCCCAGATTGATCGTGTAACCCATGCCGAAGCGCTTCTCGACGAAGATCGACGGATCGTCGCGATTGACGTAGAACATTCCCAGTACCCAATGGGTGTTGTCGGCGAGGCCGTTGGTCAGCGGCGCACCCGACGCCGATCGTTCGAGCCGCGCGCCGCCCTGACCGAAATGCAGCATCAGATACAAGGCGCCTCCGAGCGCGTAGATCACGAGCGCGGCGGTCATTCCCATCCCGACCACCGACAGGCGTTCGGCGAGGCCGAGCGCGACGCGGACCGCACCGATGGACATCATCGTCAGCATCAGCGTGACCAGCACGACCGTGCCGCTCAGAAACAGCGTCATTGCGCGCCGGAACCGGATCTGCGCGTCGAACGACACGCCGTGATCGGATTGGCGGATGGCTCGTTTGGCGCGCGCGGTCAGACAGGCCATCAGGCCGAGCGTCGGGCAGACGACCAGCGTGAGGATCGGCAGCACCATTACCGACCGGAACGAGCGCGGCGACCAGGCATCGGGCCGGCCGCTCGCGCCGAAGTGCGTCGGGATGCTCGCTGGCATGTCGGCGAAGTGCCACCAGGCGTACCCGACCGCCATCGCGCCGCCGACCAGCGCGACCGCCGTGGCGATCAGCGGAATCGTCAGCGACTGGGGCTGATCGATGACGAACGCCGCCGCCGACACGGGTGCGCCAGGCGCGGCCAGCGCGCGCGACCGGATGTGCGCCCACAGGTAACTGGCGACGGTTGTTCCGAGCAGAACGAAGAGCGGCACGAACGCACCCTTCGGCGAGTGCGGGTGCCTGAGGGCCAGGCCGACCCCGAGCACCACCGAGGCCGCCAGCGCGGCCACCATTACCACGTACCATCCCTGCGTGATGGCTCGTGCCTGGTCGCTGGTCGATCGGGCCTCTCCGACATAGACGCCGAACAGCAGACCGCGACGCGTGATCTTCGGAATGAGCAGCATGAAACCGCCCGCCGCGATGGTTTCGACGACAAGCACGATCCAGACCGTCAGGGCTTCCATCTCAGCGCTCGCTTTCTCCCGCTGGCGTGAACAGCTTGTCCAGTTGCCGGTCGATCTCCCGCCGGATGCCCGCCGGCGGCATGCCCGCCTGACGCATGCGCAACAACACCTGCCAGAGTTCGTCCCGAAACGCCGCGCTGGCTTCCGCGGGTGCGCGCCGCGCCGGTTCCGCCACCTCCACGCCCGAGCGATCGCGGATCTGGACGAACCCCTGGTCCTCGAGCAGGCGATACGCGCGGGCAACGGTGTTCAGATTGACCCCGAGATCGGAGGCCAGGCCGCGGACGCCAGGGAGCAGGTCGTGCGGCTTGAACGCGCCGGTGGCAATCGCGTCTCGAATCTGGCGGGCCGCCTGCTCGTAGGCAGGCTCGTCGAGGCTCCGATCAATCTGGATGACCATGGGCCGGTCCATGATCCAAACTGTATACCAATCAGCGTACAGACGTCAATGTCGAATCCGACCCGCGAGACCGCGGCGAGAAACACGAACCAGGCGGTGAAAGCCTCGCCGCGCCGACCGCTGATAGAATGCTTGTGTGGACCCGACGCTGGACCTGTTCGCCGAGATCGCGCGCCTCAAGCGCGAACGCCGCGCGATCGTGCTGGCGCACTTTTACCAGGAGCCCGACATCCAGGACATCGCCGATGTGGTCGGCGACAGCCTCGCCCTGGCCCAGGCCGCCGCCCGTGCGAGCGAGGACGTCATCGTGTTCTGTGGCGTTCACTTCATGGCGGAGACAGCCAAGATCGTCAATCCTGGCAAGCTCGTCGTGCTGCCGGATCTGGCCGCTGGCTGCTCTCTTGCCGACAGTTGTCCGGCACCGGAGTTCGAGCGCTTTGTCCGGGCGCACCCGGATCACTACGTCATCAGCTACATCAACTGCAGTGCCGGCGTGAAGGCGCTGAGCGATGTGATCTGCACGTCCAGCAACGCGGAGCGCATGATCGCCCACGTGCCCGCGGGAAGACCGATCATCTTCGCGCCCGACCAGCAACTGGGCCGCTATCTGATCAGGAAGACCGGCCGCGACATGCTGTTGTGGCCGGGAGCCTGCTCCGTGCACGTCATCTTTTCGGAGCGCGCCATCGTCCGGCTCAAGATCGAGCATCCCGACGCGCTCGTGCTCGCGCACCCGGAGTGCGAAGAACGCGTGCTCGCGCTGGCCGATCACATCGGCTCGACCACGTCGATCCTCGAGTACGCGAAGAAGAGCCCGGCCCGGAGCTTCATCGTCGTCACCGAGGCGGGCATCATCCACCAGATGAAGAAGGCGTGCCCCGGTAAGACGTTCATTCCTGCCCCGACCGACAGCGGCTGCGCCTGCAATGAGTGTCCGTACATGCGGCTGAACACGCTCGAGAAGGTGTACCGGTGCATACGCGACGGCGCACCCGAGATCACGATGCCGGAGGATCTGCGCGTCAGGGCTCTGGCGCCGCTCCAACGCATGCTTGACCTGAGCGCGCCATGACCCTTGACCCCTTGCGGCGGAGCGGCATCATCACCCTGGACCCGGTAGTGGTTCGCCACGAGATCCGGCGCTTCCTCGCGGAGGACGTCGGGACGGGAGACGTCACCACTGAGCGCGTTGTGCCGTCCCATGCGACCGGCCGCGGCTGGATCATGGCGCGCCAGGCGTGCGTGATCGCCGGCCTTGATCTTGCCCGCGCAGTCTTCTGCGAACTGGATGCGACGCTCAGTTTCAAACCGACAGTGGACGATGGCGGGCAGGTGGCCGCTGGCACACAGGTCGTGCTGCTCGAAGGGCGGGTGGCGCCGATCCTGACGGGTGAGCGGCTGGCGTTGAACCTGCTCCAGCGTCTCTCAGGCATCGCCACGATCACGCGCCGCTACGTGAATGCGATTGCCGGCACGTCGGCCTCAGTCTCGGATACGCGAAAGACGACGCCCGGCCTGCGCGTGTTCGAGAAGTACGCAGTGCGGACGGGCGGCGGACGCAATCACCGCCTGGGTCTGTTCGACGCCGTGCTCATCAAGGACAACCACATCGCCGCGGCCGGCGGCGTCGAGCAGGCGATACGAGCGGCCAGGGGCTCAGCGCAAGCCGTCATGCCAATCCAGGTCGAGATCGACACGCCCGATCAACTTGCCCTTGCGCTCGAATGCGGCGTGGACGCCGTCCTGCTCGACAACATGACGCCGGAGCGGGTCGCCGCCTGCGTGGCCACGATTCGCGCGCATCCACGGGGCAGAGGCTGCTGGATCGAGGCGTCCGGCGGCATCACGCTTCAGAACATCCGCGCGTATGCCGAAGCCGACGTCGATACGATCTCGGTCGGCACACTGACCCACTCGGCCCCATCGGTGGATCTCGCGCTCGACGTGGAGTCGCGTCCCGCACTACCGTAGGCATATGGACAGGCGCGAAACAGACGTTCTCGTAATCGGCAGCGGGCTCGCCGGCTGCGCGGCCGCGCTGATGGCCGCCCGCGGCGGCGCGCGCGTCGTCATGCTCAACAAGGCCGACCGCGCCGAGGAGAGCAACACCTGGCACGCGCAGGGCGGCATCATCTACCGCGGCGCGATAGATTCGCCGGAGCAACTCGCATCCGACATCACCGCGGCTGGAGCCGGCTTGTGCGATCCCGCGGCCGTCGAGTTGCTGAGCCGCGAGGGCCCGCGCCTGGTCAAGCAGTTGCTGATTGACGATGTCGGCGTGCCCTTCGACCGCGCGACCGACGGGCAGCTCGACCTGACCGCCGAAGCGGCGCACTCGGTGGCCCGCATCATCCACACCGAGGACATGACCGGCCGGTCCATCGAAGAGTCGATGATGGCTGCTGTCGGGCGCGAGCCGAACGTCACCCTGCTCACGGGTCGAACAGCGATCGACCTGCTGACGCTCTCGCATCATTCGCGCAACCCGCTGGACGTGTACGCGCCTCCCACGTGCGTCGGCGCATATGTGTTCGATCACGCCGCGCAGCACGTTGAGCTGCTGATGGCGAAAGAGACGATTCTCGCCACCGGCGGTCTCGGGCGCATCTTCCTGCACACCACCAACCCGGCAGGCGCGTGCGGTGACGGCGTGGCGATGGCGTACCGTGCCGGGGCGCGCTGCATCAACATGCAGTTCGTCCAGTTCCACCCGACGACGCTCTACCACGGCAGCGAGCGCTTCCTGATTTCGGAGTCGTTGCGGGGAGAGGGAGCGCGGCTCATTGACGCGGCGGGGCGCGAGTTCATGGTCGCGTACCATCCCGATGGGTCGCTCGCTCCACGCGACATCGTGGCGCGCGGGATTCACCAGATGATGCACGAGACCGGGGCGCGCTGCGCGTATCTCGACATTTCGCACAAGCCTGCCGACTGGATTCGTTCACGGTTTCCAGGCATCTCCGCCAAGTGCAGCGAGGTCGGCATCGACATCACGACCCAGCCCATCCCGGTCGTGCCCGCGGCCCACTATAGCTGCGGCGGCATCGCGGTGGATGAGTGGGGCCGATCGAGCATGCACCGTCTGCGCGCAGTGGGCGAAGTGTCGTGCACGGGCCTGCATGGCGCGAACCGGCTGGCCAGCACGTCACTGCTCGAATGTCTCGTGTGGGGCACGCGCGCCGGCGAGGATGTCGCCCGCGCCGTCGCGTCCGGCGGCGATTACTACCTGCCCGAGATTGCGCCGTGGCAGTACGAGACCGAAGCGGTCGATCCGGCGCTGGTCGCGCAGGATTGGCTCACCATCCGACAGACGATGTGGAATTACGTGGGGCTGGTGAGGACACGCAAGCGGCTCGACCGGGCGCAGCAGATTCTGCGCGAGCTGCACCTCGAGGTCGGCCGGTTCTACGCGCGTTCCGAGCTGAACGACGGGCTGATTGGGCTGAGAAACAGCATTCAGGCTGCGCTCGTCGTGCTGTTGGCCGCGACCGAGGCCCGCGAAAGCCGAGGGTGCCACTACCGCGTGGACTGACGCCCCGGGATGCATGCCCGATGCATGCTGCGGTTCCTGCGCCTCTAGCCGCGCATCGCCGAGACGACGTCGAGCACGCGGTCGATGTCGGCCGGGCTGACGTACAGGTGCGCGGAGAGACGCACCCCCGGATCGCCTTGCGAGCGCACGCGAATCTTCTTCGCCCACAGCGCATCCTGCAACTCGCGCCCGGTATGGCCGTTGACCCCGAATGTCGTGATGCCGGCCGCAAATCGCGCGTCGGCCGGCGACACCAGGTGCACGTGCGGCATCGTCGCGAATCCGTCGCGGAGCCGCTTGGTCAGCATCGCATCCCAGCGCGCCACACGATCGATCCCGAGCTTGTTGATGAGCTGGAGCGCGGCGCGCAGGCCCCACACCACGGCGGGGCTTCCCGTGCCGTAGTGCATGAAGCGAAACGCGCCGGTGGTGTCGTCGTCGAACCCGCCGCTCGCCAGCGTGTTCCAGATCCGGGGCTGCACGTCGCGCCGGATGTAGAGCAGGCCCGTCCCCTTGGGTCCGAGCAGCCACTTGTGCGGGCTTGCGGCGTAGGCGTCGCAGCCGAGCTCCTTCACATCCACGCGAATCTGTCCTACCGCCTGCGCGCCGTCCACTACCGACAGCACGCCCCGCTCGCGCGCGAGTGCGCACAGCGCCTTGGCCGGCATCACGATCCCGCGCCCGGACGTGATGTGGCTGAACATCATCACCTTGGTACGCGGGGTGATCGCGTTCGCGAACATCGCGACGACGCCGTCGGGGCCCTTGTCGAGCGCGCCGGCCAGCGGCAGCTCCTTCACCACCACGCCGTGCCGCTTGGCCCTCAGTCGAAAGCCGCCGATGCCCCCGGTATGTTCCTGGTCCGTCGAGACCACTTCGTCGGCGGCCGCCAGGTCGACCCCGTTCGCCATAAAACTCATACCCATTGTCGCGTTCAGCGTGAACGCGATCTCGTCGGCCGGCGCGTTGATGAAGGCTCCCGCCTCCGCCCGGAATTCCGTCAACAACTGGTAGCCGGTCAGCGGTTCGCCGTCGGCCTGGAAGTACGGCCAGTCTGGCAGCTCCGTTTCGAGCCGCTCGAGGCCCTTGACGACGACGTCCATCACGTCGCGGGGGATGGCCCCGAGCGTGCCGGTGTTGCAGTACGTGACGCTCGTCGGAAAGAGGAATCGCGCCCGGGCTGCGGCAAACACCGCGGCGTCGTCGTCCCCGGCCTGAAGGACGAAGGGCTCGTCCGAGATCGTCCCCGAGGCGGCGCCGAGTGACGGGACGAAGCCCGCCGCGAAACCCGTGGCGGCGAGGCGGGTGAGGAAGTCGCGTCGTGCGAGAGAGTTTGGCATAGGAGTCCTCATGAGACTGCCGGGGTGGCGAAGATGGGCCGATTCTCTCACGCGACGCCGTCGGGCGCCAAGAAGTGGTCGCGGTCGCGGCCCAATGACCCTCCGAGACTACAGGCGGCTCTTCCAGTATCCCGGGCGGCGCTTCGCGTGGGCCAGCGCGACGATGACGGTATCGTGCGACCGAAGTCGGTAGATGACTTGATAGGGGAAGCGGGACACCAGAAGACGGCGCGTCTTCTGGTCCGAGGACATGGACTCTCCACTCTCTGGCGCGGCATCCAGTCGCTGGATGGTCTTGGCGACTTCTTCGAGCAGTTCAACACCGAGGCCGCGGTGCCGTGATTCGTACCAGCTGACAGCCTCGGCCAACTCTCGTGCAGCGGGCGAACTGGTCCGGATCGGCAGGCTCACGGGCCGAGGATGTCCCGCTCGATGCGACGCTTAACCTCGTCCCAGGGCTCGAGCACTGCCGTGCCGGCTTCGATGGACGCGACACGACGTTCGATCTCCTCGGCCCACTCGACGTCTGCGCGGGCGTCGGGAGGGCCGTCGAGGCTCGCGATGAGTTGCGCGGCGAGTTCGGCTCGCGCGTGTTCGTCGAGGCGCAGCGCGTCGGCTAGCACTGCGGCGGTTGCCTGCGTCATGATGAGCCAATTCTACGCCCGGGCAGGCCGCCCTACAAGCGCATGCGCCGGTGGTCGGAGGTCGCGTCGATACGTCATGGGTTCCGGTCAAGATTGAGTCAAGCGCGGGCTTCTGCCCCCTGAGGCTGTGCTATAAGGCTAACGTCCCGATGCGCGCCTCACGCCGACTCGACCGCACGTCGCCCATGTCGTGGCGCACATTCGTGCTGTTCGCCTTGGCCGTCATCCTGCCCGGCTTCGTCCTGTCGGCCCTCGGTATCATTACCCTGCGGCAGGACCGCAGCCTGGCCGACCAGCAGGTCCGCGAACGGCGAGACGTGCTCGCGGACCGCGCCGTGGCGTCGCTTGAAACCGAACTGCGGGGATGGACGTCGGCGCTGGCCGCGTTCCCGCTCCAGTCGAGTCCAGACCCCCTCATGTTCAGGCCGTTGATCCGCGCGGCTCTCGAGAGGTCCGACCTCTCGGTGTGTGTCATGAGCGGACCGAGTGGCACTCGCGTCTGGCCTGATCGCCGATTGTTGTACGAGGTCGCGGCTTCCGACGCGAGGCCACTCGCCCCGCTCCCGGTCGTGCCCGCGCTTGCGGCTGCCGAGCGCATCGAACTGGAACAGCGCGACCTGGTGCGTGCGGCCGCCGCGTATCGCGCGCTCGCGGCCACCGCCGATCCCGCAGCGCGCGCCGACGTGCTTGTCAGACTCGCGCGCACGTACCGAAACTCGGGGCGCGAAGACCTCGCAGCCTCCGCGTACCGAGACCTCGAACGCCTGGCGGGCACAAGCGTGAACGGGGTGCCGGCCGGCCTGCTGGCGACCTGCGCGCTGTGCGTGGTTGCGCCTGCCCAGCAACGCGACGCGTGCGCCTTGCCGATCTATCGCGATCTCGTCGATGGGCGCTGGCGACTCGACCGCACCTGGTACTGGGCCTACTCGGGACAAGTGCGCGGCCTTTTCAGCGGCAGCGCCGCCAGAAGCGCGGAGGTCGAGAAACTCGCCGCCCGCGAAGAGGAGAAACGCTCACTCTCGCGCGCAGTGGAAGCCATCGTCTCGGAACCCCGTGCGGGCGGAGCGCCCGCGTCCACGCGCATGCTTCAGGTTGACGACCGGGTGTTCCTGGTCTTCACAAGTGTGTCCTCCGGCCATTTGCGCGCGATCGTGCTCTCATCATCCACCCTCTCCCAGCATGTGTGGCCGGCGGTGTTCGCCCAACTCCTCGCCGAGGTGACAATCACGCTCGCTGACTCCAATGGGACACGGTTGTTCGCGTCCATCGAGGACGGGGCTCCACCCCCGCCGGATGCGCGGCTTGCCACCGCGCGCCTCGTCCACCACGCCGGTCTCACTTGGAAGATCGACGTCCGACTGCGGCACCCGGACGTTCTGCTCTCGGGGTTTCAACGGCGGCAGTGGCTGTATGTGGCGATGCTGCTCGTGATGGCGGCTTCGCTCGTGGTGGGCACCACGCTCACGCTCCGCACGGTCTCGCGCGAGCTCGCGGTCGCGCGGCTCAAGTCGCAGTTCGTTTCGGCCGTGTCGCACGAATTCCGTACTCCGCTCACCGGCATCCGTCATTACGGGGAGATGCTGCTGCACGACCGGGTCGCGACGGAGGATCGGAAGCACCACTACTACGCCCAGGTCGTCGCCGCGGCTGAGCGCCTGAGCCGGCTCGTGGAGGACGTGCTGGACTTCGCGAGGATGGAAGAGGGGCGGCAGCAATACCAATTCGAGAACATCGAGACGACGGCGTGGCTGCGGCAGACGGTCGCGGAGTTCCAAGCGACGCTCGGGCAGGACAAGCGGCTGGAATCGGCGATCCCGGACGCACTCGCGTTCATCCGTGGAGATCGGTCGGCCCTCGCCAGGGCGATCCACAATCTGCTCGACAACGCCGTCAAGTACTCGCCAGACTGCGACACGGTCTGGATCGACGCAAGTCAGAACGGGGCCGGGCTGTGTGTTTCTGTGAGAGACAAGGGCGTTGGCATTCCGGTCAGCGACCGGCCGTACGTCTTCGATCGCTTCTTCCGCGGCCGCGCGCTTGACGGTCCCGCACGGGGCACCGGCCTCGGCCTGAGCCTCGTCCAGCACATCGTCTCCGCGCACGGCGGGACAATCGACGTGGCGAACGCGGGTCAGCCGATTCGGCTGACCGCGACGGAGTTCAAGATTCTCAGGACGCTCTACCAGAGCCGCGGCAAGGTGGTCACGATCGACCAACTCCTGCAGCGCGTGTGGGGTGCCGACGTGTTCCTGACCGACCGCGTCATCTACACGCACGTCAACAACCTGCGGTCGAAGATCGAGCCCGATCCCGCCACGCCGAGAATCGTCGTCGGCGTGCGGGGCCTCGGCTACCGGTTCGACGGATGAGCCGATTCGCCCCCGGGACTGAGACCAATCTTGACCTGGATCTTGACTCGCCTCTGACGCGCGCACCGTGTGTGCGAGATAGGCTTCCGAGTCAGGAGGCACGACGATGAAGATGTGGCAACGGCGGATGGCGGTGGCGGCATTGATGACCGTCACGTGTGGTGGCTGGCTGGCCGTCGCCAGTGGCCAGCAGAAGGCCGCGACGACGCAACAGGCAACGGCGGACGCGCTGCTCGGAGCGGCGCACTACCAGGAGCAGATCGAAGGGAGGCTCGACGCCGCCATTGCCAGCTACCGCAAAGTGTTGGCGGCGGCCGATGCCACGCGCGAGCAAAAGGCCCGCGCCCAGTTCCGCATCGGCGTCTGCTACGAGCGCCTGGGCGCCGGCGAAGCGCTCAAGGCCTACGAGGCCGTCGTCGCGAACTTCCCCGACCAAGCGGGTCTCGCAACCCAGGCAAAGGCACGGCTGGTGGCGCTGGGCACGGAACCCACACTCGCCCCCAGGACGGCAGCCGCCCGCCTGATCTGGTCCAAGGCCAACGGCACGCTGCCCACACCGATCAACGACGGCGGCGGCGTGGCCTCCCCCGATGGAAAGTACCTGGTCTATACGAGTTTCACATCGGGAGACGGGTACAACCTGCAGATCTACGACATGGCAAGTGGCACCAGTCGTCGGCTGACACCGAGCACGGGCTGTACGGCAGCCGCGTGCGACATGAGCATGTATTCGACGGTCTGGTCTCACGACGGAGTGCGCATCGCGTACGCCTGGTCATCGGGAGACAAGTACGTGCTTCGCATCATCAACGCGGATGGAACCGCCCAGCGGCTGTTGCGAGACGGCATCATGTCCGTCTACGACTGGTCACCAGACGGCCAGGAACTGCTAGCGATGACTTCTACGCGCCCGGGCGTCCTCGTCGCCGTCAGAGCGTCTGACGGCTCGATGCGAACCCTGGCGGGGCCAGACAGCCCAGACAACGGAAGGCTCCATGTCAGCGGAGTGCGGTACTCACCCGACGGCCGGTATATCGCCCTTGATCGCGCCAAGCCAACCGATGTCCTCGACTCCGATCTCTATCTCATGCGCGCCGATGGCAGTGGGCAGACGGCCGTTCTTGACGATTCTTCCTCGACGAAGCTGGTGGGCTGGACGCCGGACGGGTCCGCGCTGGTCTTCGTGAGCGACCGGGGGCAGTCGCTTGGGCTCTGGAGTTTGCCAGTCACCGACGGGAAATCCACTGGCGCCCCGCGACTGGTGAAGGCAAACCTCGGTGGATGGCCCTCGTCTCTCACGCGAGATGGCAGCGTCTTCTACAGCGTCCGCGGTTCAACGACCGACGTCTATACCGTGACACTCGACCCGTCAATGGCCATGCTCACCGCGCCGCCGTCAAATGTCGCCTCGGTTGACGTCGGTGGGACTACTGCTCCGGCGTGGTCGCGGGACGGGAAGGTCCTCGGCTATTTGTCTTCGGGGACGGGCATGCAGAGCGTTGCCGAATTGCAGGTCCTCCAAACGCTCTACATCGAGACGGGGAAGCGCCGTCGAGTGACGTTGTCGGAACCGGCTTCGTTGTTCGGCGTGGCGTACGCCATCACGGGCAGGGCAGACGCATTGGCATTTCTGACCTTGGTTCACGGAAAGGACGGCGCGTCGGCGCTCGGGTCGATTGACATGCGTACCGGAGACATAACTCGGAAGATCCCTCGCCTCCAGGCAGCTGCCTATTCGAACGACAGGGCGCGCGCCTATTCCTTGACGAGCGACCGGGCTACCAAAACTGCCACGCTCAACGTGACCGACCTCGAGACGCAGGTCATGCGTGAGATCTACCGCGGCACCGAACTGTACAGCTACCCGAGGATCAGCGTATCGCCCGATGACAACGCTGTCGCCTACGAAGAGCGAACGGGCCCGAACCGGGAAGCGTCAGTTCTCAAGGTCTTGCAGGTTGAGTCCGGAGAGTGGAGAGAAGTCTATCGGGCGGCGGAACATGTCACCATCAGGGCCGTGGCCTGGTCCGCTGACGGCACACGCATCTTCTTCAGCACCTACGCCGGGACCGGTGAGCGAGATGGACAGTTATGGTCCATCCCGGCGGGCGGGGGACCGGTCGTTCGCTACGACACGAATATTGGCCTGATCAACAACATCGCGGTTCATCCAGACGGCCGGCGGCTCGCGCTGCACGCGCGTCGCTATGAGCCAGACCAAATGTGGGTGCTGGAGCGATTCCTCCCACCTGCGAACGGAAAGGCCGCCACGGCAAAGAAGTAGCCTGGGGGCACCGCATGCCGTGCCCCTACGCCCTTCGGATGACAGACGGGAGGGTCCTGGAAAGGGCCCAGGGCTGGGAACGCCGCGTTCCAACTGCGGCGGTGTATGCTGTTCCGTAGGATGGAGATGCTGCGCCGCCCGACTCCGTCGACCCCATGAGCGACGAATCCACGCCGAACCCCGAAGCCGTCGCGGTCATCGACATCGGCGCCAGTGCCGTGCGCCTGGTCGTTGCCGAAGTCCGGCCCGGCCAACGCCCGTTCCTCATCGAAGAGGCGTCGCGCGGCGTGCTGCTTGGCAAGGACACGTTCTCGAGCGGCAAAATCGGCGCGCCGTCGATGGAAGCCGCGCTCAAGGCGCTCGAGGGCTTCCGCCGGCTGATGGATACCTATGGCGTCGCCCGCTACCGGGCGGTGGCGACCAGTGCCGTCCGCGAGGCGTCCAACTCCGACACCTTTCTCGACCGCGTGCAGCTGCGGACGGGCCTGCTCATCGAGATCATTGACGGATCGGAAGAGAGCCGCCTCACCTACCTGGCCGTCCGCGATCGCTTGAAGGGACATCCGGCCCTCGATGCGCCCCACACGCTGCTGGTCGAAGTGGGCGGGGGATCGGCCGACCTGACGTTGCTCGAGAGCGCCAAGCCGAAGTACTCAGGCGTCTACGCGCTCGGGTCCGTGCGCATGCGGCAAGGCCTCGCCGCCGCGCAGCGCCCGCACGATCGCAGTGTTCGTGTCATGAGCCGCCACATCGCCAACATCGTCACCGACATCTGCAACGAGATGCCGCTGCGGAAGGCGGAGCACGTCATTGCGCTCGGTCAGGATGTGCGGTTCGTCGCGCAGGAACTGGTTGACGCGCCCGAAGGACACGTGCGCGAAGTTCCGCGCGAGGCGTTTCTGGAGTTCTGTTCCCGCATCGAGAAGCTCGACGAAGACGAGCTGGTGGATCGCTATGGGCTGTCGCCGGTGGATGCCGAGACACTGGTGCCGGCGCTGCTCGTGTACCGCGCGCTGCTGGTCGAGACGGCCGCTGCCGCGGTGATTGTACCTGACGTGTCGCTTCGCGTGGGGCTGCTGACGGACCTGGTCGGGGCGGGCGTCGAGGGCGATTTGACGGATTTCGGCGCGCAGGCGCTGGCGAGCGCGGAGTCGCTCGGCGAAAAGTACCGGTACGATGCCAGACACGCCCGCGCCGTGGCCTCTCTGGCGACACGGCTGTTCGACCAGCTTCAGGAAGAACACGGGTTGTCGCGCCGCGATCGGCTGCTGCTGGAGGTGACCGCGCTGCTGCACGATATCGGCCTGTTCGTGGGACTGCGCGCCCACCACAAGCATGCGCAGTACCTGATCTCGGCCTCCGAAATCTTCGGCCTCACGTCGGACGACAAGGACGTGATTGCCAACGTGGCCCGGTATCACCGCCGGGCCCTGCCGCAACGATCACACCTGCCGTACATCGCACTCGACCGGCAGGACCGCGTGCGGGTCAACAAGCTGGCGGCCATCCTCCGCGTGGCCAATGCGCTCGATGCCGAACACGCGCAGAAGATCCGGAACCTCACCCTCCGGCGCGAGGAGAACGGCTGGGTGCTCGACGTCGATGGCACCGGCGATCTGTCGCTCGAGCGGATGGCGAGCGAGGCGCGGGCCGATCTGTTTCTCGACGTGTTTGGCATGCGCCTGCTGGTGCGGGGCGCCGGGGTGCAATCGTGAGCGCAAAGCGCGCAGGAAGAACCTCGAAGGCGAAGACGAAGGTCGAGCGCCAGCCGGGACAGTTCTTCAACCGCGAACTGTCGTGGCTCGCCTTCAACGAGCGCGTGCTTGAAGAGGCTGCCGACACGACAACCCCGCTGCTCGAGCGCGTGAAGTTCGCCGCCATCACGGCGTCGAACCTCGACGAGTTCGTGATGGTGCGTGTGGCCGGGCTCCGCAACGCCGTGCGCGATGGAGACGCCGACCCGGACGCCGCCGGGCTGTCGCCATCCCGCCAACTGGCCGAGGTGTCCGCCCAGGCCCATCGGCTTGTGGAGCGCCTCTACACGCTGGTCGTGTCCGAGTTGCTGCCTGCCCTGGCGCGGGAGGGCATTCACGTCGCGACGCTATCCGAACTCGCCGAATCGCAGCGCGCCGCGGTGACGGCGTACTTCAGGGAAGAGGTGCTGCCCGTTCTTACGCCACTGGCGATTGATGCGGCGCGGCCCTTCCCGATGCTGTCGTCGCTCAGCCTGAACCTGGCGCTGTGTCTGGCGCCGGGCGAAGACGAGTCGGCCCAGCGGCTCGCCATCGTGCAGGTGCCGTCGCGGCTGCCGCGCCTGGTCAGAGTACTCGGCGGCGGCGGCAAAACGGGGAGCGATCTCGCTCGCGGGGGTGAGGCGCGAACCGCAGGCGTCGCCGATCCGGTCACATTCGTGTGGCTCGAGGCGATCATCCTCGCGCATCTCGAGACGCTGTTCCCCGGTCAGCAGGTGATCGAGTCGGCGGCCATCCGACTGTCGCGAGACGCGGAACTCGAGCTCGATGACGAGGGCGGCGGGTCGTACGTCGAGGCGCTCGAGGAGGAGTTGCGCCAGCGGCGCCGCAACGACGTGGTGCGCCTCGAGGTCGAGGCGGGCGTCAGCCGTGAGCTGCTCGCCGAGGTGGCGGATCAGGTTGACGTCCGCACGCCGGACATCTACCGCGTGGCCGGCCCGGTCGATCTGCGCGCGCTGATGACGCTGGTTGAGCTCCCGGGGTTTGACCGCCTGCGCGACATCCCGCAGAAGAGCGTGCCGCTGGTCGACGCGCGCGACGAGAGCCACATCTTCGAGACGCTCGACAGCCGCGACCTGCTTCTCCATCACCCGTACGACTCGTTCGATCCGGTCGTGGCGCTGGTCGATCAGGCGGCCGAGGATCCCGACGTGCTCGCCATCAAGATGACGCTCTATCGGCCGGGCACGGACTCGCCGATCATCCGCGCGCTCGAGCGGGCAGCCGACCAGGGCAAGCAGGTGACCGTGGTGGTCGAACTGATGGCGCGCTTCGACGAGGAGCGCAACATCAAGTGGGCCCGCGCACTCGAGGAATCCGGCGCACACGTCATTTACGGCATCCGCGGCCTCAAGGTGCACGCCAAGATTTGCCTCGTGGTCCGGCGCACCGCGCAGGGCATCCGGCGGTACGTGCACCTGGGCACGGGCAACTACAACCACCGGACCGCCAGGCTCTACGTCGACATGGGGCTGATGACGTCACGCCCGAGCGTCGGCGTCGACGCGTCCGCGTTCTTCAACGCACTGACGGGATTCTCGGATCCTCCGCGGATGGAGCATCTGGTGATGGCGCCCACGCAACTGCGGGAGCGGGTGCTCAAGCTCGTCGAGCGCGAAACGCGCCGCGCGCAGAACGGCCAACCGGCGCTAATCCGCGCCAAGATGAACGCGCTCGTCGACGAGCGCGTGATCCAGGCGCTCTATCGTGCGTCGGGGGCGGGCGTCACCATCCAGTTGAACATCCGCGGCACCTGCATGCTGCGACCCGGCGTCGCGCGCCTGAGCGAACGCATTTCAGTCGTCTCGATCGTGGGGCGTTTCCTCGAGCACACGCGCGTCTTCCACTTCCACAACGGCGGCGATGACGAGGTGTATCTGTCGAGCGCCGACTGGATGCCCCGCAACCTCGACCGGCGCATCGAACTGGCGTTTCCCGTCGACAGCCCCGATTGTCGCAGGAAGGTGCTCGACGCGCTGGACCAGTTGTTCAAGGACAACGTGAAGAGCCGTCGGCTGGGCCCGGACGGCGTATGGAAGGTGCCGGCGCGGCACGCCGCGGAGGCGCCATTCTTGGCGCAACAGGCCTTCTACGACCAGGCGCGCCGCGCGTTCGACCGGCGCGAATCCGCATCACCGGACGTGTTCGACCCGATCACCTCCAAGCCCGCACCGCGCTGAAGTCGGCCCCTGGCGCGAGCCTTCGACGATCCCGCCCCCGGCGCCCCTGACGCCCTCCGCTACTCCGGCCGATCGGCCAGACAATGCAGTCCATCTGCGATCCCCAGACGTTGCACCTGTCGAAGAAAGAACGGGGAGAGGCGGTTGACCAGCGACGTGTACGCCCTCGTGCGTCGTGATTTCGGCTCGTGACTGTGCGTCGGCAGCATCGTCTCGTAGCGGCCGTCGCCCGCGTATTGCCTGTCGAAGCGCACGTTCACATAGCCGGCGCACCTAAGCAACTCGTCGAGCGTCTTCTCGTTGAAGTAGGACAGGTGCTCGGCAGGACTAAGGACTGCCCACGCCCGGCCAAGAGCGAGATGACTGAACGACGAAATGTTGGGTGTGCTGATCGCCACGGATCCCCCCGGCCGCAACAGGCTGAGAATCCGGCGAAGGCTGCCGGCCGGATCGGAGAGGTGCTCGATGACCTCAAACACGGCGACGACGTCGTAGGCCGCAGCCGGCAGGTCGGCATCCTCGAACGCCACTTGCCGGACGTCAAGACCAAGTGTGGTCTGCGCGAACTCCGCGCCCGCCGTCATCACTTCCAGGCCCGCCACCGTCCACCCGTCGCGTTCCGCGGCCTTCAGAAACAGGCCCGCGCCGCTTCCGATTTCGAGCAGGGTGCCAAGTCGGCGGCAGAGCCGGATGTGATCGAGAGTCCGCCTGTGCCGGCCGTCGAGTGTCGCCAGATCCACCTTCCCGTCAACGACACCGAGCGAAGGCAGGTACTCGCCGAAGAAGTAGGTCGAACTGTAGCGCGCCCACGTTTCTTCGCGCGTCAGGCGCTGCGGCCCCGCATACACCATCCCGCAGGCCCGGCACCTCGAGATGTCGAGACCAAATTTCTGATACAGACGGCGCGGCCGATTCGCGCCGCACAGCGTGCAGACGGTTGTTTCCATGTGGGGGCCTCCCGGCCGCCGTCGCTCCCTGCCCGTTCGCGGGCATTCACGCGCTCATTGTAGCCGGTCGGGCCGATCGGTTCGACCCCGCGTTCCGTTGTACACTGCGGCATGGTGATCGACGTCCAGCACCTGACCAAGACGTACGGCGCGTTCAAGGCCGTTGACGACTTCTCATTCGGCGTCGCCGCCGGCGAGGTCGTCGGCCTGATCGGCCCCAACGGCGCGGGCAAGACCTCTACACTGCGCTGCCTGGTCGGCATCCAGGCGCCCACCACAGGCACTATCACGATCGGCGGTCACGACATCGTGTCGGATGCGGTCGCCGCCAAGTTCAACCTCGCGTTCATGGCGGACGAACCGCAGTTGTTCGACTACCTCACGGTGATGGAACACCTGCGCCTCACCGCGCGGCTCTACAAGGTGTCCGACGTCGAGGCGCGTGCCAGAAAGCTGCTCGACGAACTGGAACTGACCGGGAAAGAGCAGTCGCTGCCGGTGGAACTCTCGCGCGGCATGAAGCAGAAGGTGGCGATTGCCTGCGGCCTGCTGCACGACCCCGCGGTGCTGCTGTTCGACGAGCCGCTCACCGGCCTCGATCCGCTCGGCATCCGGCGCATGAAGGAGACGATCGTCTCGCGCGGGCGCGCCGGCGCGGCGGTGATGGTGTCGTCGCATCTGCTGCACATGGTCGAGGAGATCTGCACACGCGTCATCATCATCGACCACGGCCGGAAGATCGCCGACGGAACGCTCGACCAGCTGAAGGCGCAGCCCGAGCTGGCCGCGGCCGGATCGTCGCTCGAGCAGATCTTCCTCACGGCCACTGCGCGCGAGCCGTAGATGATCGGCACCTTCGCCTACCTGACGTTCTGTTCGTTCAAGAACCGCACGCTCCGCCGCTTCCGGCGGCTGCGCGAGCCCCGCTACCTGGTGGGCCTCATTGTCGGCGTGCTGTACTTCTATTTCACGATCTTCCGCCCGCGCCCGGGCGCGCGGCGCGGCACTCGGGGCATGCCCGGGCTGGAGTTGCTGGCCGGCCCGATTCAGGTGATTGGGAGCGTGGTGCTGTTTGCCATTGCCGCGCTGGCGTGGGCGTGGCCCGGCGTGGGCAAACCCATCGCGTTCTCGCGCGCCGAGGTGCAGTTTCTGTTCACCGCGCCGGTCACCCGCCGCCAGTTGCTGCACTACCGGCTGATCCGCTCACAACTGGGCCTGCTGATCAGTTCGGCGATCATCACGCTGTTCATGCGGCCATCCACGCTTGCCAACAGCTGGATGGTCCTTATCGGGCTCTGGTTGATCTTCACAGTCGTGCGCCTCCATCTGATGGGGGTCGCGCTCAGCCGAAGCAGCCTGGCGCAGCATGGCAGAAGCGGCCTCCTGCGCCAGTGGGTGCCGCTGGCCGTCGTCTTCGGCGCCATCGGCGTCCTGATCGAAACCGTCATCGGCGGGTGGCCCGTGCTCGCGGCGTCGCCCGACGTGCAGGCGCTCTTCGGCGAACTGCAGCGACTGGGCACGACAGGCGCGGCCGGCATCGTGCTCTGGCCGTTCCGCACACTGGCGGGGCTTCCGCTCTCGTCTTCGCCCGCGGCATTCGCATCGGCGCTGCCCTGGGCGCTGGCTCTGGTCGCGTTGAACTACGCGTGGGTACTGCGCTCGGATGCGTCGTTCGAGGAAGCCTCCGCCGAACATGCCGAGAAGCGGGCGCTCGAGAAGGGCAAGCCGAAGTCGGTGGCCCGCGGCCCGATCGCCACGCCGTTTCGATTGGGTCGGACAGGACCGCCCGAAACCGCCATCCTCTGGAAGAACCTCATCCTGGTTGGCCGCTACCTGTCGGCGAGGACGCTGGTGCGCGTGGTGCCGATCGTCATCATGCTCGCGATTGCGGCGCAGACCTTCGGACGCCACGGCGGGCTCGCTACAGTCGTGGCCGGGATGTCCATGTGGCTGGCCGGCATGCTCGTCCTGATGGGCCCGCAGATGATGCGCAACGATCTCCGGCAGGATCTCGCGCATCTCGCCCTCATCAAGACGTGGCCCGTTTCTGGCGCCGCCATCGTCCGCGGCGAGGTGCTGGCGCCGGCCATGGTGATGTCGGCCATTGTGTGGCTGCTCATCCTCCCCGCCGGCCTGCTGAGCGGGGGACTTGTCGCGCGCATGGGTGCGGCCGCGCCGGCGCTTCTCGATCGTGTGTCGTACGCCCTGGCGGCGGCGATTCTCGCGCCGCCGGTCATCCTGGCGCAGACCGTCGTGCTGAACGGGATCGCCGTGATGTTTCCGGCCTGGGCGTCGCTCGGGGCATCCCGATCCCGCGGCATCGACGCGATGGGACAGCGCCTGTTGATGGTGGCCGGCATTCTGGTGACGCTTGCGCTGTCGTTGCTGCCTGGCGCCGCCGCGGCAGCCGCGCTGATGTTCGTGGTCTACTGGCTGACAGGCACACTGCTCATCGTGCTTCCGGCGATGCTGGTGGCAGGTGTCGTCCTCGTCGAATGCTGGGTGGCAGCCGAACTTCTCGGCCGCGTCCTCGACCGCACCGATGTGACGGCCATCGAGCCAGTCGAATAGGGCGCCGCAGGGGCACGGCATGCCGTGCCCGTGCCTCGGCGTGGTAGTTTGGGATTCGGACGGCGGGGACGCGGAGGAACCGCCGTCCCGCAGGCAATTGGCGCAGGGAGGTCTTTGATGAATCGGATGATCGCGTTGTGTGTGTTGACCGGGATAGCAATGATGGCGACCGTGGCGGCCCAGAAGCCGGCCGCGCCTCCACTGGCGTCGGGCATCGATATCACGGCGCTCGACAAGTCCGTGCGCCCGCAGGACGATTTCTTCCGCTACGTCAACGGCGCCTGGCTCGACAGAACACCCATCCCCGCCGACAAACCCTCCTACGGCAGCTTCGAGGTGCTCTACGACAAGGCCCAGGACGACCTTCGCGCCATTGTCGAGGACGCCGGCAAGTCCGGCGGGGCGCCCGGTTCAGACGCCCGCAAGATCGGCGACTTCTACGCCAGCTTCATGAACGAAGCCAGGATCGAAACGCTCGGCGTCGCGCCGCTCACGGCCGAACTCGCCGCCATTGACGCGATCAAGACCAGGTCGGAACTCGCGAAAGCGTTCGCCCATATGTACGTGCTCGGGTGCGATACGCCGCTGGCCGCGTTCACCGAAGGCGACTTCAAGGATCCGAAGACGAACGCCGCGTTTGTCTATCAGAACGGCCTCGGCCTGCCCGATCGCGACTACTACACCAAGGAAGACGCGAAACTGGCCGAGTACCGGACCAAGTACGTCAGCTTCCTCGCCGCGATGCACAAGCTCGCGGGGCTTCCGGCGCCAGACGCCGCGGCCGCCGACATCATGGCGCTCGAGACCCACCTGGCGAAGAACCAGTGGACCAATGTCGAGACCCGCGACATGGTGAAGATGTACAACAAGGTGGCCATCGCCGATTTGGCCACCCAGTTCCCTGGCTTCGATTGGACCGCGTGGACCGCCGAGCTGAAGATCGCGTCGGCGCCGGCCCTCATCGTCGCGCAGCCAAGCTATGTGAAGGCGGTGGCGGCCGCCGTCAGCGAGTGGCCTGTCGATCGCTGGAAGCCGTATCTCAAGTCGTCGCTCGTCCGCGGCTACGCACCGTATCTGCCCACAGCGTTCGTCGACGCGCGCTTCGAGTTCTATGGCAAAACGCTCGCCGGCACACCCGAACAGCGGCCGCGCTGGAAGCGCGCCGTGCAGGCGATCGACGGCAATCTCGGCGAGATGCTCGGCAAGCTGTACGTCGAGCGCCATTTCCCGGCCTCGGCGAAAGCCCGGATGGAGCAGCTGGTTGCCAACCTCCGCCTGGCCTACAAGGACGGCATCAACCGCCTCGACTGGATGAGCTCAGAGACCAAGGCTGAGGCGCAGAAGAAGCTGGCGGCCTTCACGCCGAAGATCGGCTACCCGAACAAGTGGCGCGACTACTCGAAGGTCCAGATCGTCCGCGACGATCTGGTGGGCAACATGATGCGCGCGCAGGCAGCCGAACTGGCCTTCCAGCTCGCCAAGGTCGGCAAGCCCATCGATCCCGAAGAGTGGGGCATGACGCCGCAGACGATCAACGCCTACTACAACCCCGTCCGCAACGAGGTGGTGTTTCCGGCGGCGATTCTCCAGCCGCCGTTTTTCAACATGGCGGCTGATGATGCGGTGAACTACGGCGGGATCGGGGCCGTGATCGGCCACGAGATGGGGCATGGATTCGACGACCAGGGCCGGCGGTTCGACGGCACGGGCACGATGCGCGACTGGTGGACCGACAAGGACGCGTCGGAGTACCAGAAGCGGACCGCCCGCCTGGTGGCGCAGTTTTCCGCAATAGAGGTGCTGCCCGGCCTCAAGGTGAACGGCGAGTTGACGCTCGGCGAGAACATCGGGGATCTGACCGGGCTGACCATTGGCTATCGCGCCTATCAGATGTCGCTCGGCGGCAAGCCCGCGCCCGTCATCGACGGGCTGACCGGGGACCAGCGTTTCTTCATGGGCTGGGCCCAGGTGTGGCGGTCGAAGGAGCGCGACGATTCGCTGCGGCAGCAGGTGCTGTCGAACGTGCACTCACCGGGAAAGGTGCGGGGGTACGCGCCGCTCAGCAATGTGCCGGAGTTCTATGCCGCGTTCAACGTAAAGCCAGGCGACAAGCTGTATGTCGACCCGGCCCAGCGCGTGAAGATCTGGTAGGGGAGGCGTGGTCTCGCCACCGGCCTGAACCCTTGAGAGGGGGAACACGGAACTGGTGACGGGTCTGGTGATCGGCGCCGCCTGCGGCTGTCGCGTGTCTGTTCTGTGGCTTGGTGTCCTGTAGGGACAGGCCCGTCGTGTTCTTTAGCGAGGAATGATGGTCGCCAGGCCCGGCACGACGTTGAAGTGGCGAGCGTTGAACGTGGCGACCACACTGGTGCGTTCGATGGCCGTCGCGGCCACAATCATGTCGTAGGAGCCAACCATCTTGCCGGCGGCCTCGAGTTCCGCCCAGATTCGAGCGTGTTCGTACGCGGTGTGCTCCGTGTAGGGAACAATGGGCAACGGCGACAGGAATGTCTGCAGGTAATGCAGCCGCCTCGCCCTGTGGGGCCCCGTGGCCCTCTCCACGCCGTGCCAGAGTTCAGCGACCGTGATGGAGGCCACCTCAAACAGGTCGTCCGGCCGGCTCGCCAGCCACGTCCCTAGATCGAAGGTTCCCTTTTCGCCGCGGATGATGACATCTGCGTCCAGGATTATCGCCATTTGGCGCTCGGTGTCTTGAGGGATGTTTGTGCGGCTCGGAGATCGCGATGCCAGGCGCTGGCCTCGCGAGGCGAGAGGTCGGCGTGGGCCAGCGCGTCAGCCAGATCGCGGCCGGTGCAGCGCTTCTCAGCCTCCGGTGCGAGCCGGGCGACGGGCCTGCCATTTCTCAGCAGCACGAATGTGACGTTCTGGTAATGCGCACGGTTGACGCAGTCGGCAAAATTGCGGGCCGCCTCGGTCACCGTCATGGTCGTCTTTCTCATACAATCAGATTATCATATTTTGTCTGACCCGCACCGGGACCGATGGCTCTTGGGGCTGTCGAGCGACGTCTGGTGGCCGGGGTCAGCCCACGCGAGCGCGGGGTTCCGCTGCGCTACTTCGGTGCGATAGAGAACTGCGAGATCCTGTTGTCGGGCACCACGGTCACACAAGCCCGAGCCAGCGGCGCAATTCGTCGTCTACGGCGTCGAGTTCTCTGGCGTCGCACTCGCCACAGTCTGCGCGGATCGCGGCCCGTGGCACGCTGACGATCTTGTCGATCATGACCTGCGACACGCCTTTCAAACCTGGTCGCCTGCCCGGAGGCAGCGAGGCGGGACTGGCTCTCTGAAGTGATCTGTGCAAGGACGAAGGTCTTCAACGTGTAATACTATCGGCGACATTGGTCCTGTTCCGCTTGCTGTTCCGCCTGGAGACACGTCCATGACTCGAACGACTCGATTGATGCGCGCGGCGGGCGCCGCGCTGGTGTGCGCGTCGGTGTGTGCCGCGTCCGTGGTGATCGCGGCCCGACAGGCCGGCGGCGCGGCTGCGCCCGGACAGATCACGTCAGCGCCACGGCAGGCGGCGCCGGTCGCCCCGCGGCCCAAGCCCGTCCTGATGGCGGCGGTCGATCCCGCGCTGCTAAAGGGCCTGAACTACCGGCTCGTCGGTCCATCGCGCGGCGGCCGGGTGACGACGGTCACCGGCGTGCCGTCGCAGCCGAAGACGTTCTACATGGGCGTGGCGAGCGGAGGAGTGTTCCGCACGACCGATGGCGGCGGCACGTGGACGCCCATTTCTGATGGGCAGATTCCGCTTGGCTCAATCGGATCGATTGCGGTGGCCGACTCCAACCCCGACATCATCTACGTCGGGACCGGGTCGGATGGCGTACGCAGCAACGTGTCGACCGGCCGCGGCATCTACAAATCCATCGACGGCGGCAAGACGTGGGCGTTCGCGGGGCTCCGCGACGGCGGCCAGACGGGCGCCATTCGCATCCATCCGTCCAACCCGGACCACGTCATGGCGGCGATGACGGGCGACATCTTCAAGGCGAATTCCGAGCGGGGAGTCTTCAAGAGTGTCGACGGCGGCAAGACGTGGAAGAAGACGCTGTATCTCTCCGACGAGCTCGGCGCGATGGACGTGGAGTTCCAGCCCGGCAATCCGGGCGTTGTCTACGCGTGGATGTCGCGCCTCGAGCGCAAGCCGTGGACGATCATCAGCGGCAGCAGGGAAGGCGGGTTCTACAAGAGCACGAACGGCGGCGACTCGTTCACGAAGATCATGACGGGCCTGCCTGGCGAACTCATCGGCAAAGGCAATCTCGCGACGACCGCCGCGAATCCGAATCGCATCTATGCGCTGGTTGAAGCGAAGCCCGGCGGCGGCCTTTATCGATCGGATGACGCGGGCGAGACGTGGGCGCTTGTGAACGCGACACCGGCCCTGGTGCAGCGGCCGTTCTACTACACGACGCTAGGCGCCGATCAGCTGAACGCGGATGTCGTGTACGCCGGCGCGGAAGGGTTCTTCAAGTCGGTGGACGGCGGCAAGACGATGACCACGCTGCGCACGCCGCACGGCGACAACCACGACATCTGGGTCAGTCCCAAAGACGGCAGCATCATGATTCAGTCGAATGACGGCGGCGCCAACGTCTCGACCGACGGCGGGCGCACCTGGTCGACGCAGCAGAATCAGGTGACCGGCGAGTTCTACGCGGTGACGGCCGACAACGCCTTCCCGTACAAGATCTACGGCGCCCAGCAGGACGACAGCACCGTGATCCTGTCGAGCGTGGCGAATCCCTATAACCTGGCCGACTGGCGTGGCGGCCCGGGGTGCGAGACCGGCCCGATCTTCCCGCATCCGACCGATCCGAACACAATCTACGGGTCGTGCAAGGGTCAGTACGAAGTGATGGATGTGCGGACGGGGCAGAGCAGGAGCTACTGGATCGGCGGGCAGTCGCTCTATGGCAACGCCGGCAGCGAACTCATCCTGCGCTTCCAGCGCGTGTCGCCGATGAACACGTCGCCGTTCGATCCCAACGTCCTGTATTTCGGGTCGCAGTACCTGCATCGCACCCGCGACAAGGGCGTGACGTGGCAGAAGATCTCGCCGGATCTGACGGCGTTTCCGGCGTGCTGTCAGGGCCCGAGCGGCGAGCCCATCACGCGCGACGTGACGGGCGAAGAGTTCTACTCGACGCTCTATGCCATCAGCGAGTCGCCTCTCGAAAAGGGCGTCATCTGGACAGGATCGAACGACGGCCCGTTCAGTGTGACGCGGGATGACGGCAAGACGTGGGCGCGCGTGACGCCGAAGGAGCTGGCCGAGGGCGGGCGCGTCGCGTTCATCGATCCGTCACCGCACCGGCGCGGGTCGGCGTACTACGCGGTCTATCGGTACCTGCTCGGCGACTACGCGCCGTACATCTACAAGACCGACGACTACGGCAAGACGTGGCGGCGGCTCACCGACGGCAAGAACGGTATTCCCGCCGATACGCCGACGCGCGTGGTCCGCGAGGATCCGAACCGCGAGGGCCTGCTTTACGCCGGCACGGAATTCGGGATGTACATCTCGTTCGATGATGGGGCGCACTGGCAGGCGTTCTTCCAGAACATGCCGCAGATCCCGATCAACGACATCAGGATCCACAAGAAGGATCTGCTCGTGGCGACGCAGGGCCGGGCGTTCTGGATCATGGACAACCTGAGTGGGCTTCACCAGTTGACGCCGGCGGTCGCGAAGAACGCCGTCAAGCTGTTTGCGCCGCGCGACGCGTATCGCACGCAGGTGAGTCCAGCCACGCTGGGGCCGGTGTTCGAGTACTACCTGCCGTCAGTTCCTGCGGGGCCGGTGCAAGTCGATGTGCTCGATGCAAAGGGCGCTCTTGTGAACACCTACAGCAGCGATGCCCCGGTGGCTGGCGCTGGACGCGCTGGACGCGGCGGCCGAGGGGGACGCGGCCCTTCGACGGGCTCAGGGCAGGGCGGCCCGCCTTCGCCTGGGGCTTCGGCGGGGCAGGCTGGCGGGGCAGATCAGGCGCAGGCGGATCCCGACGCGGCGCCAGCCTCGTTTGGCCGCGGCGGCGGTGGCGTGCAGACGCGCGTGACCAAGGAGACCGGCATCAATCGCGTCGTGTGGAATGTTCAGAGCCGCGACGGCGCGACCATGCCGCCCGGGGCCTATCAGGTGAAGCTCACCGTCGGCGGCGCCTCGCAGACGCAGCCGTTCAAGGTCCTCATCGACCCGAACGTGGCGGCGTCGGGCGTCACAGTCGCCGATCTGACCGAGCAGTACCAACACGTGGTCACAATGCGCGCGTTTACCCAGCAGGTGACACAGTTGGTGACTCGCGTGCGTACAGCGCGTGATGCCGCGCGCAGCGGGCCGCCGGATCGGCTCGCCGCGATCGAGAAGATCTACTCGCAGCTGGTCATCTGGCCGGAGGGCGTGCGCTACGCCAGGCCTGGGCTGCAGGCGCACACGTCGTACCTGGCGGGTCTCGGCACGAGAACCGATCAGAAGGTGGGGCGCGACGCGTTCGAGCGTCTCGCCGTGCTGAAGAAGGACTACGCGCGCCTGAAGGCGGAAGCCGACAAGTTGCTCGGACAGTAGGCGCCGGCACCAGCCAGGAGATAACGGGCGCCTACCCGCCCAGCGCCTCTCTGACCTTGGCGCCGAGATCTTCGCGCGAGAACGGTTTCTGGATGAAGTACACCCCGTGGTCGAGCACACCGTGTTGGGTGACGACATCGGAGGTATAGCCCGACATGAACAGGCGCTGGATGTCGGGATAGACAGACAGGACGTGCGCGGCCAGGTCCCAGCCGTTCATCTCGGGCAGGACGACGTCGGTCAGGAGCAGATGAATCTGACCGGCGTAGTCTGTGGCCAGGCGGATGGCCTCGCCCGGCGACCGCGCGACCAGCACGGTATAGCCCTGCCGTTTGAGCATGAGCGTCGTCAGCTTCAGAAGCGCCGGCTCGTCTTCCACGACCAGGATCGTCTCGTCGCCGCGCAGGGCCGCCCCCTCGACCCCTTCGGTTTGAACCGGCTTGGCGTTGCTCCTGTCACGCGGCAGATAGATCGTGAACGTCGTCCCGCGGCCAGGTTTGCTTGAGACGTCGATGAAACCGTTGTTCTGCCTGACGGCGCCGTACACGGTGGCAAGGCCCAGCCCCGTGCCCTTGCCCACGGCCTTGGTGGTGAAGAACGGTTCAAACAGATGCGAAAGCGTGTCGGCGTCCATGCCGCAGCCGGTGTCGCTGACAGAGAACCGCACATACTCCCCGGGCGTCGAGCCCAGATGATTGGCGCAGTAGTCCGCGTCGAGCATGCTGTTTCTCGTCTCGATCGTGATGGTGCCGACGTCGGCGATCGCGTCGCGGGCGTTGACCGACAGGTTCGCCAGGATCTGGTCGATCTGGGAGGGATCCATCTTGATCGACCACAGATCCGCCCCCGGCTGCCAGGCGAGATTGATATCCTCGCCGATGAGCCGGCGCAGCATCGCGAGCATCCCCACCATCGTCTCGTTCAGGTCGAGGATCCTGGGCGCGACGGTCTGCTTGCGGGCAAACGCCAGGAGCCGCCGCGTGACGTCGGCGGAGCGGTTGGCCGCCGCGCGGATGCCCTCCAGGTCGGCCACGAGCGGATGCCCAGGGTCGACTTGCTCGATCGCCAGTTCGACATGCCCGAGGATCACGCCGAGCATGTTGTTGAAGTCGTGTGCCACGCCGCCTGCCAGCCGCCCCACCGCCTCCATCTTCTGGGCCTGGAGAAACTGCGCCTCCATCTTGTCGCGCGCTTCTTCAGCCTTCTTCAGATTGCGGAGCACGTCCTCGGATCGCTTCCGCCCGCTGATATCGCTGACGATGCCGATCGCCCCAACGACGTTGCCCTCATGGTCCTTGATCGCATCGGCTCGTTCGTAGGCTTCGAAAACACGCCCGCTCTTCGTGACCATCTCCAGCTCGCCGGCCCACGATCCGCCGTTCAGGATACTGTCGAACACGGCCCTGGCCACTGCCGGATCCTTGACGACCGCCGCCCCCCCTCCCGCGGCTTGCAACTCCTCGGCCGTGGCGTAGCCAAACAGATCGGACAGCGCTTTGTTCTGATAGAAGTGGCGCCCCTGCGCGTCCGAGATCCCGATAGCCTCACTCGTGGATTCGACGGCCTTCGTGACATACAGCAGCTGGCGTTCGACGCTCTGCCGCAGCGCCTCCGCGTCATTCGAACCTCTGGCGGCGCCGGGCGACGTTGGTCGGGGGCCGGGAGAGTCGGGTGACGCAGCGTCCTGAACTGGGAGGGCGTTCTTCATGATCATACGTACGGCCGCGGAGGCACTCGGCCTTTTGCGCATCGCTGCAGGCTTCGAGCCCGTTCTCTTCAGTCTACTCCGCGTTCGGTCCGGCCAGCGCCCGGACTGATGGCATCGGGGAGCCAACGCCTGTTTGTCGGCACGAAGGCTGCTGGAGGTTAGCGTGTGGCGGCGCGAGTTCACGATAGCGCGCCGTCTGCCCCGCGCATGCGGCAGGTCGGCGCCGATCGCGTCCACTCCTGGAGTTCAGTTCGCGTGCGACAGCACTTCCCGGACCTTGTCGGCGAGCGCGCTGACGGCGAACGGCTTCTGAAGGAAGTTGATCTCCTCGTCGAGTACCCCGTCGTCGGTGAGCGCATCCGCCGCGTAACCCGACACGAAGAGGCACCTGGATCCCGGCTTGAGCTTGTCCAATTGCTCTTTGAACTTGCGGCCGCTCATCTCGGGCATCACGACATCGGTGAGCAGCAGATGGATCGGCGCAGGGTGGTCCTCCGCCAGCGCCAGGCCCTCCGACGGCGTGCGGGCGGCCAGCACCGTGTACCCCAGACGCTGCAGGGCCGGCTTGACCAGATTCACAATGGCCTCTTCGTCCTCGAGGAGCAGAATCGTCTCGGTTCCTCCCGGTTCCTTCCTGTCCGCGACGCGGCCTTGTTCGACGACCTTGGTCTGGGATCGAGGAAGGTAGATGCTGACGGTCGTTCCCCGGCCCAGTTCGCTGCTGACATCGAGGTACCCGTTGTTCTGCTTCACGATGCCGTACACCGTGGCCAGTCCCAGGCCCGTTCCCTTCCCAATCGCCTTGGTCGTAAAGAACGGCTCGAAGATATGGCTCAGTATTTCCCCGTCCATGCCTGCGCCCGTGTCACCAATGGCCAGAAGCACGTACTGCCCGGGCTTACTGCCGATGTGCGACTTGCAGAACGTCGGGTCGAGTACGACGTTGGCCGTCCTGATTGTCACGTTTCCCACGCCCGCGATCGCGTCGCGCGCGTTGACCACCACGTTGACGAGGATCTGGTCGATCTGGCCCGGGTCCATCCGGACCGGCCAGATGCTGTCGGTGGGGAGCCAGGCCAGGTCGATGTTCTCGCCGATCAACCGCCCCAGCATCTTCAGCATGGCCGCGACCGTGACGTTCAGATCGACGCCCCTGGGACTGATGATCTGCTTGCGGGCAAAACCCAACAGGTGGCGCGTCAGATCCGCGGACCGATCGGCGGCCTCCTGGATCGTCTTGAGATCCTCACGAATCGGACTGTCGGCGTCGAGTCGCTCCAGCGTCAGTCCGACCTGGCCGATGATCACGGTGAGCATGTTGTTGAAATCGTGAGCCACGCCGCCGGCCAGACGTCCCACCGACTCCATCTTCCGCGCCTGGAGAAACTCCGCCTGCCACTTGCGGTTTTCTTCCTCCGCCCGTTTCTGGCTCGTGACATCCCGCCCGAAGGCCATTGCACCGATCACCACCTCATCCTCATAGAGCGGCACGCTATTGACCGCCAGCGTGAGTGTGCGTCCGTCCTTCGCCCGCACGTTCACCTCGTAACTGTGCGGTGTCCCCGCCAGTGTCGCGGCAAACAACTGCTGAACGATGGGCAGTTCTTCCGGCTGAAGCAGCAGCAGGAAGCTGCTCCCGATCAGTTCAGACTTCGTGTATCCGCTGAACTCCTCAGCGCGACGATTGCAGGACGTGAAGATCCCCTGCCTGTCCAGTGTCCAGATGGCATCGTGTGATGTTTCGATGATCGTGTGATACCGCTGCTCAGATCGGCGCGCCGCGTCTGCCGACGCCTGTTCCTCGCGCCAGTGCCGCGCCTCTTCTCTGACCTTCGCCTTGGATCGCTGGCTCCGGACGAGCAGCGTGGCTCCCCCGACGAATTCGAGAACGACCAGACCGAGAAGAAGCGTCAACGCGCCGCGAGAGTCTCCGGGCTGATGCTCCCCGGTCCCCTGTGCGCCCTCTTCCCGCAGGGAGAGCACAGGCCTCCCCGGCTGATCGCGGACCTCGAGCGCAGACGGGCGTCGAAGATCGAGGGCCGTGAACACGCCGGCCAACAGACCGACAACCATGAGCCCGAGGATCGCGACGGTGAGTTTCATGTTCGCACCTGGAACAATCGTTGCCCCTGCCTAGCCGGCTCAACCACAATTTGACAGAGCTAACGCGGCCCGCTCTGGCATTCCAAAGCACAAGCGATGCCAGATACGAGCCCGCGCCAATTCTCTGTGCAACTGCATAGGCAATTGGAGGTTAACGTCGCTTGCGACCGCTGATTTGAGCGGGCGACCTGGCCAAGGTCTTAACCACCCGGCCAAGATTCTGGCCGGTCGTCGAGCCCGCCGACCGCCGCGGCCGATCAGGGTTCTGTCTGTGGGGTTCGTTCTCCCATTCAGGTTCATGTCGATCCTGTAGAATCCTCCTGACTTGGTGGTGGCGTGAATCTCCTTCTACTTGTGCCCGGCGACATTCTCGATGATGGGACCGCCCTGTTGACAGGCCGGCGGCACGAGCACGCGCGCGAGGTGCTGCGCGTTCTGGCGGGTGAGACGCTGCGGGTCGGGATGCGTGGAGGGAAGTGCGGGACCGGGGAAGTGGTATCGGAGGGGCCGGAAGGTCTGCGCCTCAGGCCGACGTTCGATGCTGATCCGCCGCCGCGCGCAGGCGTCTCGATCGTGGTGGCCATCCCCAGGCCCAAAGCGCTCAGGCGAGTCATCCCCGCCGTCGCATCGCTCGGCGTCGATCGCATCGTGCTCGTCAACGCCGCGCGCGTCGAGAAGAGCTACTTCGACTCGAGAGTTCTCGACCCGGCGTATCTGGACAGCCTCATCGACCTCGGCCTGGAGCAGGCACGTGACACGCGTCCACCCCGGATCGAAATCCGCGAGCGGTTGCGGCCGTTCGTCGAGGACGAGCTCGACGAGTGGGCGGGCCGGTCCGTGCGCCTGGTGCCCCATCCAACCGCGAGTGCCGCGGTACCGCGCGTCGAAGCGGATCGGCCAGTGACGCTCGCCATCGGCCCAGACGGCGGCTGGGTCCCATTCGAGGTGGATCTGCTCGAGCGATGTGGATTTGCGCCCGTCTCGCTCGGGCCGCGCATCCTTCGCGTCGAAGTCGCCGTCGGCTACCTGCTCGGCAGGGTTCGGTAAGATTCTCAACGATAAGTTCCGAGGTCCAGCAGCATTACAAGCCTGCCCGATCTCCGATCCGGTAGAATCGTCGCGGAGGCACACCTTGCGGTGGTTCGCGTTCGGACCTCGTCGGAGGAGACGCGGCGCGTTTGCCGGCATTGAGCAGGTCGCGGTGCTGCTGTTTGTGCTGGCCGCCGGTCGGCTGCCAGCCGAGGCGCTGGACCCGGCGCGCGCACTGACGCAGTACCAGAACGACCGCTGGCAGACCGAGCAGGGACTTCCGCAGAGCACCGTCCAGGCGTTAGCCCAGACGCGGGATGGCTACCTCTGGGTGGGAACGCTCGAAGGCCTCGCCCGCTTCGACGGGATCCGCTTCACCGTTTTCGATGGCCGCACCACTCCCGAGCTCGGCTCGGGGTCGATTCTCGGCCTGATGCAGGACGCCGAGGGGAACCTCTGGATCGGCCGCTCTGGAGCCGCCGTCCGCTACAAGGATGGACGCTTCCAGATCGCCTTCTCCAAAGAACTGACCGCCGGCACCGCCGTCTGGTCGTTCTGCCAGGCGAAAGACGGCGCGGTGTGGGCGGCGACCAACAATGGCCTTGTCCGGTGGGAGAACGGCGCCACCCGGATCTTCCGGAAGGCCGACGGCCTGCCCACCGACAAGCTCCGATCGCTCGCGTTCGATCGGGACGGTGTCCTCTGGATCGGCACGACGGGTGGAGGACTGGTTTCGTATTCGGGCGGCCGGTTCGAAACGCTTCGTCCGGAGAACGGCTTTCCGCATGCCGAAGTCCGGGCCGTCCTCGCAGATCCGGAGGGAGGGATCTGGGCGGCGACCGCAGGCGGCGGGCTTGCGCGCGTTCTTCACGGCAGGATCACCACCTTTACGCTTGCCGATGGCCTCCCGACCAATCAACTCTCGGCCCTCGCGCTCGACGCGAAGGGCACGCTCTGGATCGGGACGTGGGGCTCTGGGCTCTGCCGGATGAGCGCGGGGCGTGTGTCCTGTCTCTCGTCGGCCGAGGGTCTCTCGGCGGACCAGGTGTGGTCTCTCCACGTCGATCGCGAGGGCAGCCTGTGGGTTGGGACCTGGGTCGGCGGCCTGAACCGATTGCGAGACAGACACTTCCTCGTCTTCGGCGTCCCCGAGGGGCTCTCGAGCGACAACACGCGCGCCGTTCTCCACGCACGCGACGGTGCGACATGGGTGGCGACCGCCGGCGGAGGCGTGAACCGCGTCGTTGGCGAAACGGTCACGACGTTCCGGATGAGGGACGGCCTGCCCAGCGATGAGGCCTCGTCGCTTTGCGAGGACCGGGACGGTTCCCTCTGGATCGGGACGTACACCTCGGGCCTCGCCCGGCTGAAGAGCGGACGGATTACCGCGTTCGGGATCCCCGAGGGCCTCTCTGGCACCGACGTTCGCGCCATTCATCAGGATCGCGCCGGGACGCTCTGGGTCGCGACGATGACTGGCCTCGCACGATTTGACGGGCGGGGCTTTGTCCCCGTGAAGGCCCAGGGGGTGTCGCTTGACGCGATCGTCTCGATTTTCGAAGATCGCGCCGGGACGCTCTGGTTCGGGACGTCCGGAGAGGGGCTCGTTCGGGTCCGCAACGGCGAGTTCGCCGCCCTGACGATGAAGGACGGCCTCGCGTCCAACAGAGTCCTGGCGTTTTACGAAGACGAGCGCGGAAGCCTGTGGATCGGGACAAGTGGAGGCGGGATCAACCGCCTTCGTGACGGCCGGTTTGTTGCCATCCGCGCCACGGACGGGCTCTGGGATGGCATCGCGCAGACGATCCTCGAGGACCGCACCGGAAATCTCTGGATGACGTGCAACCGCGGTTTCTTTCGCGTGTCACGACACGAGCTGGACGAATTCGCGGAGGGGCGGCTCGCCAGGGTGACATCGGTTGGCTATGGAGCCTCGGACGCGCTCCGGAGCACGACCTTCGCGGGAGGCCAGTCTCCGGCGGGCGCGACCGATTCCCGAGGGCGTCTGTGGCTTCCGAGCTACAAGGGGCTCGTCGTCGTCGATCCGTCGAAACTGCCGGAGTCGACGAATCCTCCGACCGTTCGCTTCGAGGAAGTTACGGCGAACGGGGTCGCGCTGGATCCTGGCCAGGCCGTCCTTCTCCCGCCCGGCGCTGGAACGCTCACGATCCGCTACACCGCGATGACGCTCGTTGATGCCGATCGCGTCCGGTTCCGCTGGCGGATGGACGGGCTTTCCGCCGACTGGGTGGACGCGGGGACCCGGCGTGAAGCGTTCTATCCGAGCCTTCCGCACGGCCGCTTTCTCTTCCGGGTGGCCGCGTCGGCAGATGGAAAGACGTGGGGCGAGGTGTCGGCGCCGCTTGCCGTCACGGTGCGGCCCTTCTTCTACCAGACCGCGTGGTTCCTGGCGCTCGCGGTTGCAGGGACGCTGACTGCCGCAGGAACGGTCTACAAGCTGCGGACCGTCCAACTCAGGCGACGTCAGCATGAGATGGAACGGATCGTCGCGGAGAAGACCGAGGAGTTGCGGCTTGCGAACGAAGGCCTCTCGCGCCTGTCGTTTCTGGACGCGCTCACGGGTCTTGCCAACAGGCGGCGCTTTGACGAGGCGCTCAATGACGAGTGGCGGCGTGCGGCGCGCTTCGGGACGTCTCTCGCTCTCGTGATGGCCGACGTCGACGCGTTCAAGGGCTACAACGATTCTCTGGGACACCAGGCAGGTGACCGGTGCCTCGCGGCGGTTGCCGGCGTGTTCCTGCGATCGGTCCGTCGCGCGGGCGAACTCCCCGCGCGATACGGCGGCGACGAGTTCGCGGTGATCCTGTCCGGCCTCGACCGGGCGGCGTCCGTGGAGGTGGCGGAGAGGATCCGGCGCGGCGTCGCGTCGCTCCCGATCCCGCACCCCGCCTCGCCGACAGCCTCGGTGGTCACCGTCAGCTTCGGCGTGGCCGCCTGCATGCCGTCGAGAGAGATCCCGATAGCCTCGCTCGTCACAGAGGCCGACGCCGCCCTGTACCGGGCCAAGCACGCCGGCCGGAACCGGACTGCCTGAGTCGGTGACGTCCAGCGTGTGACACGTCCGAGCAACGTTGTGCCGTCGAGGAATTGCAGGCTGCCGGCGAAGCCGTCCGCATCACACGCGCCCCTGGGAGACTACGCGATCTTGTTGCGCGCAAATCGCCGCACGAACGCGGCCGGCGGATTGTGCCCCGTCGCCAGGCCGTAGGCCTTTCCGTACAGCTCACGCGCTTTCGCGTCCAGTCCCTGCTTCTCGAACGTCATCGCGAGCAGGCACTGCATGAAGGGATCGTTCTGGTTGCCGGCCATCCCGACTGCCTTGGTCAATTCCGCCTCGGCTGTCTTCAGGTCGTTGGTATGGAGCGCCACGTACCCCACCAGATACGGGAAGAACCGTTCCTGCTGCTTGGCCATCTCCGGATCGCCGTCCAGCGCCGCCCGGGCCGCGGCAATCTGGCGCTGGGCCTCGATCTTGTCGCCCCGGCGCGCCGCGATGCGGCCGAGCGCGTGCGCGAGGCGGAACTGCCACAGGCTCTTCGCATGCGTCTGCGGGCTCGGCTCCTTCAGCCCCAGCCCGGCGCCGGTGCGGTACCAACGCTCGGCGGCAGCCAGGTCGCCCGCGTCGATGCAGACGCGCGCCGCCTCGTTGGCCACCTCGCCCTGCTGGTAGAACGCGTTCTGCGGCTCGGCCTGTTCGCGCGTCACCCAATACGCGATCACGAGTTGCTCGTGCTTCACCGTGTTGGCGCAGTCGCCGTCGAACGCAAACGACATGGCCATCGCGCGCTCGGCCGTTGCTTTGGCGGCCGGATCGGGAGCGGCGTCGATCACGCGCTGAAATACCACGCGCGCTTCAGACGTGCCCCCGAGCGTATCCAGCATGTTTGCGGCCCGGGCGGAGGCGGGGTTCGTCTCCAGCTCTTTCTTCACGGCCGCGATGGCGTCGGCGGTCTTGCCTTCGCGCATGAGCGCCGAAGCCTGTTGAAGGTTGGCCGAGAGCGGCGGCTGCCCTGTCTGTCCGCGCTGAGCAGCAGCGTTCAGCAGGGTGGCGGTGAGCAACATGGCCGCAACCAGCGCGGCCGCGAGCGCCAGAGAGTGGGTCGAAGATGTCTTCTGCATGACGCCGATTATCTCACGCAGGTCTGGTCAGAAATGTGGGAAAGCAGTCTGCGTAGGTGTGTCTTATGGCACATTCAGGAACCCCCGTAGCGCCATACGCTGGAGAGCATGGGGCCAACAGGGGTGCGCAGCAGTTATTGCCTTGTGCCGGTGCCGGCGACGCGCCCGCTCCCACCATCCGTTCTCAGCAGGAGGTTGACACATGATGATCAAGATCGCCATCGTGATCGGCAGCACGCGTCCGGGCCGCAAGGCCGAGGAGGTCGCCCGCTGGGTCTATGAGCATGCGGCGAAGCGCAGCGACGCGGAGTTCGAACTCGTGGACATCAAGAATTTCGACCTGCCGCTCCTGGATGAGGCGATGCCGCCTTCCATGGGGAAGTACGCCCAGCCGCACACCAAGGCGTGGGCTGCGAAGGTCGCGTCGTTCGACGCGTACGTGTTTGTGACGCCCGAGTACAACCACGGGCCGTCTGGCGCGCTCAAGAACGCGATCGACTACCTCTACCGTGAATGGAACAACAAGGCCGCCGGATTCGTGAGCTATGGTTCAGCTGGCGGCGTGCGCGCGGTTGAGCAGTTGCGGCTGGTGATCGGGGAGTTGCAGGTGGCCGATGTCCGGGCGCAGGTCGCGCTGTCGCTCGTCACCGACTTCGAAAACTTCAGCACGTTCAAGCCGGCGCCCACGCACGAGAAGTCCCTGAACGCGATGCTCAGCCAGGTGATTGCCTGGGGCGGGGCGCTGAAGACGCTACGGTAAGAGGGCCCGATGAACGCCGCTGACGTCGCGACGCCAGTGGGCCCCGGTGAGGTGCAGTTCGGCGAACGCCGCCGCTAGTCTCGTGCGATGTCGGTATCCCCCCCGCCGACGTACATGTCCACGTGCCCGCATCCCGGGCACACGTACATGTCGAACGACTGGTTGATCTCGAACATGGGCTTATGTTCCGTGAGCGCGCCCGCGTCGGCCGCCTGCCGGAACCACCTCGCGCCCAGGTAGCGCTGCGGGACCTCGCAGCGCAGGCACATTGGATTCCGGGCCGGAGGTTCGTCTCCGTCTTCCGGCTGGACGACTGCCTCTTCCGGCGCGAGGAATCTCGCCTGATCGACCGGGTCTTCGAGGCCGCGCCGCCGCAGTTCGTCGCGGATCGCGCGCTGTCCCTCTTCTTCGTATGTGTCCAGTTCTCCCGCGGCGACCAGCAGGTCGTCGTCGCTCTTCTCGCGCCAGATCTGTTCGACGTCGGTCATGCCGCGCCTCTTGCCCTCTCTTCGGCGGGCCGGTTCGACAAGACGGCTACTTCTTCTTCGGCACCACCAACGTCGACTGCGAGGTGACGACCTGCCAGCGGCCGTCCCTCTTCACGAACACATCCGTGAACCGATACGCGCCGTTCGAGGCCTTTCCAACGACCGTGGCCTTGATAGTGTTGAGTCCAGTGACGACGGCGGTGTCGCCGTACACGTGCACCTTCAGGTCTGAGAAGAGAAAGGACTCCACTTTCGTCGTTGCTGCCGTGGTATTGGCGATGTCCTGCGTCTTGGAGAACGTTACGCCCTCGGGATCCGTGAACAGGTACTCATCAGCGAACAGCTTCTGCAGGAACGCGGCGTCCTTCTTCTGCCAGGCCGTGCTCCAGTCGTGTTCGAGCTTGATGATCTCACGATCGACCGCGCTCGGCGCCTGCGCAAAGGCGGGTGAGACGGTGAGCAACGCGACGACGATGAGCAGCAGGTTTCGGAACATGGCAGCCCTCCAGATGTTGGACCCGTCGTGAACGGAACTGTGCGTTTCCGGGCATTGTCGCCGGTGCGCAGGGTTAAGGCAAGCACGGATTTCATGTGCACGGATTTCATGGGCCCCTGGCCGGGGCGGGCGGGGCACGTGGACGATGAAGCTCACGCCGAAGGCCGAAGGGATCGCTCCCTTCAGCGATACCGCGAGCTGGGTGGTGGTTGCCTCGCGTCAGGCGGACGGGTCGTGGAAATGGGACTGGGTCGTTCCCAACAGCAGCCAGCCGATGCCCGGGGCCGCCGCGACCGGCGAGGACGAGCAGGCGCTCTTCCAACTCGAACAGCAGTGGAACGCGGCCGGTCCCGCCAGGGACACCGCGGTGGTCGAGAAGTTTCTCGCCAACGAATTCGTCTCCAATGTCGAGGGCCGGCATCAGAACAAGACGCAGTACCTCGCGGAGATGAAAGCCAATCCCGCCAAGATCGAATCGGGGGGCCCCAGCGGCACCGCTCACTTCAGCTGCTGGTTGGCACGCGGGCGACGCGCGACAGGACGACCGGGAAGCTGCCAAGCGGGGTCCACCCGAGGGACGGATCGGTCGGGTCTGGACAGGTGAACTCGCTCGAGCACGGGGCGAAATCGAAGTCCAGCGTCCCAACCAACTTCGAACTGCTCCCGTCGTAGCGGAGAGTTGACCTTCCGCGAGCGAAACCGATCACCACGCTGGTGACAGGATCGAACATCAGCCCGATCGCCGTGGTGCCGAATCTGTTGTGACCTGTCCTCTCCCACACTCCGTTGTAAGGTCCGAACTTCATCGGAGCCATCACGAAGCCGCCGAACAGCGTCGCGTCAGAGTCGGTCGCCGTCCCGTCGGCGTTTGTGACCATCCCGGGCGGCTCGTGACACGCGACCAGTTGCGGGCCGACGCCATCGTCGAAGGCACTGTCCTCCACGCCCGGTCCCATCACGCTCGGCTTTGTCGGCCACCTGTACGGCCGGACGGGCCGCAGCGCGGAAGCGCACGCGCTTATCGAGCGCCTGACGACCGGCGATGCGGCGAGCCACGTGCCCATCAGGAACATCGTCTCCATCTACGCCAGGCTCGGCGACGCGGACCGCGCCTTCGAGTGGCTCGAGCGCGGGCTGGGCACGCGCGACGCCGGGTTGCTGGCGCTGCGCGTTTCGCCGCCGTTCGAGCCGCTCCGGAGCGACCCCCGATTCGACCGGCTGGCCGCGCGGATCGGCCTGCGGTCCACTGCCAGATCTTCCGGCTGCGAGCCCGTCGTGGAAGTCGCGACGTAGTGTGCGCCGCACACGGCGAATTGTCCGTGACAATCCTCCGAGTGCGTCCATAATGGGCGAACACCACCATCGACTTCGCGCAAATACAGATAGGGAGAGCTGAATGCTGTTGACTGCAGTCTCGCTACGGCGCCTCGGCGCTGCGCTCGCCTTGGGCGTGTCGGTCACCGCGGCGGCTGCTCAGAATTCCGACTACGCGGCGCGCGTCGCGCGCGTGCTCGCCGCGACGCCGCTCATCGACGGCCACAACGACCTGGCGGAGAACCTGCGAGGGCGCTTCAAGGGCGACTTCGCCGCATTCGATCTCGCGGCCGATACCGCGAAGCTCCCTGCACCGGCCGGCGCGCTGCCGTTGATGACGGACATCCCGCGCCTGCGCGCGGGCCATGTCGGCGGCCAGTTCTGGTCGGTCTGGGTCTCGCCGGCGCTCCCGGGACTCGAGGCCGTGCAGGCCGGCATCGAGCAGATCGACCTGGTCAAGCGCCTCGCCGCGCGTTATCCGAACGATCTGGAGATGGCGTACACGGCGGCGGACATCCGCCGGATTCACCACGCCGGCAAGGTCGCGTCGCTCATCGGCATCGAGGGCGGCCACCAGATCAACAACTCGCTCGCGGTGCTGCGGCAGCTGTACGCGCTCGGCGGCCGTTACATGACGCTGACGCATTCGTTGAACAACGACTGGGCGGACGCCGCCACCGACACGCCGGCCCACAACGGCCTGACGCCCTTCGGCCGCGAGGTGGTCCGGGAAATGAACCGCCTCGGCATGCTCGTCGACCTGAGTCACGTCTCGCCTGCGGCCATGCAACAGGCGCTCGGGGTCACCGAGGCGCCGGTGATCTTTTCGCATTCTTCGGCGCGAGCGCTCGACGATCACCCGCGCAACGTGTCGGACGACGTGCTCGCGCTGGTCGGCGCGAACCGCGGCGTCGTCATGGTGAACTTCTACGCCGCCTACGTGTCGGACGCCTACCGCCGATGGGATGCCGACCACCAGGCCGAGAAAGTCCGTTACAACAGTCCGCCGTTCGGCGGTCTCTACATCGGCCAGCCGGAACGGGCCAGGGCGGCGCTTGAAACGTGGGAGCGCACGCATCCGGCGCCAGCCGCGACGCTCGCCCAGGTGGCCGACCACATCGAGCACATCCGCAAGGTCGCCGGCATCGACCACGTCGGCATCGGCTCCGACTTCGATGGCATCGAGGCGACGCCGGTCGGCCTCGAGGGCGTCGACAAGTTCCCGGCACTGCTCGCCGAGCTCATGCGCCGCGGCTGGTCGGATGCCGACGTCGCCAAAGTCGCCGGCGAGAATCTGCTGCGCGTATTCGCGGAGGCGGAAGCGGTCGCCGCCCGCCTCGCCGCGCGCCCAGCCTCGGGCGCGACGATCGCCGCGCTCGATCACCCGCCCGGGGCGCGCTAGCGACACGCACGGGGGCCCGAGCATCTCTGGCGCTCTGCGCCTCCGGCGAGCGGAACTCATCGCGTTCGACGATGATCCGGAAAGTGCTGCAGTCGGTCGCCATCGGTCACGAATCACTGAAGAGAAAAGTTGACCGTGGTCGTCAGGCGCACGGCTGCGGGCGTGCCGGCCACCAGCGCCGGTGTAAACTCCCACTGCGCCACCGAATCGATCGCGGCCTGATCGAGCAGCGGCACCGACCTGAGCACGCGCAGGCATCTGACGCGGCCATCGACCGCGATGACCGCTTCCATCACGACGGTTCCGGTGACGCGCGCCTTCTGGGCGAGCGGCGGATAGGTCGGGTTCACATGCTTGATCTTCCGCGGCGGCTCGATGCGGCCGAGATTCGCGCCCATCGGGGCCCAGCCCATCGGGAGCGCATCGGTGAAGCATGCGGCCTCCTGCGTGATCGCCGCCCGCGCGCGGACCAGGGCGATTTCCGCACTCACTAACTCGCCGCGGTCGGCGTAAAACCTGGCCAGGTCGAGGTCGTCGGTCGGCAGGGGCGCGCGGCGGAAGGTAAAGGGCAGCACGAGCGTCGCCGCCACTTCGGCGGGTGCCCCATTGAGGGTCGAAGGGGCGAACCGCCACTGACGGACCGCGTCGAGCGAGACTCGATCGAGCGCTGGAATCGAGCGCGCGATACGCGCGTTGCGGACCTTGCCGGTCCTGTCGATCACGGCGTCGATGATTACGACGCCCCTGATGCCCTGCTGGGCCGCCTCGAGCGGATAGGTGGGTTGCGATCGTTTAACGATCGCCGGGAATGGCACGTCCCTCCCCGCGCGCGGCAGTTGTTCTCTGGCTCCGGCTGCCGGCTGGGTGCCCTCTGCCGCCCGCGCCGCGCGAACGCGATCGATCGTGTCCGACAACTCCTGTTCGGCATCCGCGAGACGGTTATTCGCGTAGTGCTGGCGCGCCAGTTCGAGATGGCTGATGGCCGCCTGGATGTCCGCCCTGTCTGCAACTGATGGCGGCGCCGCCGCCGCATTCTGCGACTGTCCGCCCACAGGTATGGCGATCGCGACCAACAGCGCGAGGGTGACGAGGATTCGAACGGGGCTGGCCATGTGGCTCTCCATCTCCCGGGGGCGGGATCGCACCGGACACGGGGCCAATTGTGGCCGCAGCGGATGCGTTGTTCAAGCGCATTCACGCGTGGCGCAATCACGTGCGACCAACGGACGTCACGTTGGCGAAGGCATCGTCGCCTACTTGCGCGCGCTGCTGATCGCGGTGATCGCTCTCGTCATGGCTCTCGTCATGGCGGCGTATGTGAATCGCGAACACTCCAGCGCGTAGAATCAGGCAAACGAGTTCTGGATGTCGACGGGTGTGCGCCGACTGTGCCTGGCGGGCGGGGCGGCTCTTCCGAACGCCGCCCACGGTGTCTGAGAGCGGGTGTGTTAACCTCGCGCAGCGGCACGCGAGTGGAGGCGCCTCTCGTGCTTCCTATAGTCTACGGCCGGCGCCAAGCCGATGGAGGAGCGCATGAACTTCCCGCTTTGCGGACTCGTATTGCTGGCAGCCACGGCGTCACTGCAGGATGGCGCCGTGCCCGTTGAGAACGAGCCGGTGCACAAGACGGCCTTCAAGAACGAGTATGTGCAGGCGTTTCGCGTGATGGTCGAGCCCGGCAAGGCCACACTCATGCACACGCACGCTCATGATGATGCCGCGGTCCGGCTGAACACCGCAGTCATCGCGGTGGACATCCCTGGCCAACCGGTTGGTCCGCGCGAATACGTCCGGCCCGGCCTCATCTCGACGCGAGACAACGAGGACAAGCCGTACACGCATCGCGTTCACAACGTTGGCACCACCGTGTTCGACGTGATCGACCTCCAGGTTCTCAAGCGGCCGCCCGGTCCCGAAGTCCCCGCGATCGCCGTGCCCGCGGCTGAGAACGCGAGGATGCGTGTGTATCGCTACGAACTCGCGCCAGGTGCGTCAAGCGTGCAGCACAGCCACGCGCGGCCGTACATGCTCATCGCCGCCACCGATGTTGACCTCCGGATGACGGCGCCCGGCGGGGCATCCAGCCAACACCCGGTCAAGGCCGGCGACATGCACTGGGTCGACTCGGCGGTCACGCACACGCTCGTGAATCGCGGGACGAAGAACGCCATCCTGGTGGAAATCGAGATCAAGTAGTGCGCGCCGGAGGACGCGTGCCTGGGGGCGACCGTGAGGGGAGCCGCCCTGGCGTGCTGGACAAGCTGCGGTTCTACGTGCCGTTTGCGTGGCGATTCGCGATCCTGCGGCGGCCGGCGCCGCTCATCTACGGCATCGCGCTGACCGATCGCTGCAACCTGTCGTGTCGAGGATGCCGCGTTTCCAATACGGGCCGCCCCGACATGAGCTGGGCCCAGATCGTCCGGGCATTGAAGGGCGCCTGGGCACGCGGATTCCGCGACGTGTACCTGTCAGGCGGGGAACCGACGCTCTGGCAGGACGGGAAGCGCACGATGGAGGACGTCGTCACCGCAGCCCGGCGCCTGGGCTTCTTCCACGTGCACGTGTATACCAACGGGATGGCCGGCATCAGGACGTCGGCCGACGTGGTCTGGGTGAGCATGGATGGTCTGCCGGGGGTCTTCGACACGCGGCGCGGGCCCGTGTTCTGCGACGTCGAACGCGCCGTGCGCGACGGAGGCCATCCGAGGGTGGCGGTGATCTGTGTCATCGATCGCCGCACCGCCGTCGGCGTCGAACCGTTCCTCCGGTGGGTGCGGGACACGGCGTTTCCAGTGCTCGGAGTCATGTTCTACTTCCACACGCCGTACTACGGCCGCGACGACCTGTTCCTGGACGCCGCCGAACGCGCGCCCGTCATCGCGCAACTGCTGGCGCATGTCCGGGCCGGGTTGCCCGTCCTGAATTCGCGCGCCGGACTGCGGGCGCTGGCGTCGGGTCGATGGCCCCGGCGTCTGCCGGTGGCGTACGTGGCCGACGTCGATGGCGAGTCCGTCTGCTGCCGTGCGTCGGCGCTGGCCGGCGATGTGTGCGCCGACTGCGGCTACGCCGCGTGCACCGAGTTGGCCGAGGCGCGGCGTCTGCGGCCCAGTGCCCTGATTGGGCTGGCGAGGTACTGGTGATCGCCCGGACCGACGCGTGGCGGCGGCTCGCGACGGGACTGGTCCGGCGCTGCCTCGTTGGCCGGGGGCACCGGTGGGAATTCCACGCGCCCCTGCCCGGCTGGGTGCCGCCCCCGGTGGACCGGACCTCGTTGTACCTGCACGTGCCGTTCTGCCGGCATGCGTGCCCCTACTGTCCGTATACGAAGTTCCCGCACGACGACGCGCTCGTCAGGGCCTACACGCGCGCGGCTGTCGCCGAGGTCGATTGGTGGGCTCGAGCGGTGGGACGCTGCGAGGTTACGAGCATCTACGTCGGCGGCGGCACGCCGACGCTGGCGCTGGACAGCGTGGACGCGGTCCTCGACCAGGCACGCCTGCGCTTCCGCCTGACGGGCGACATCGCCATCGAGACCAATCCGGCAGATATCGACGCCGCCAGCGTCGCCCGGCTGCACGACATGGGCGTGGGGCTCGTGTCGCTCGGCGTGCAATCGTTCCACGCGGCACACCTCAGGTCCATCGGCCGGGCGTACGCGCCGGTGGTCGCCGAGCGCGCGCTCGCACTCCTGGCCTCGCGCGGGTTCGCGTCGGTGAACGTGGACCTCATGTTCGCCTTGCCCGGCCAGACGACTGCCGGGCTCCTGGCCGACCTGGACCGTGCCGCGCAGCTCGGTGCCAGTCAGATCACGGCGTACCCGCTCTTCACCTTCCCCTACACGGCCGTGGGCGCGTACCTCGATTTGAAGGCGGTCCGGCTGCCCGACTGGCGGACGCGCCGCGCGCAGTACCGCGCCATCTGTCGGTGGAGCGCCGCGAACGGGTTCGATCGCGTGTCGGTGTGGGGATTCCGAAAGGGGACGGCGCCGCGATACTCGTCGGTGACGCGGACCGGATACATCGGCATCGGGCCCGGCGCCGGTTCGCACCTGCCCGACGGATTCGCATTCAACACGTTCGACCTCGACACCTGGACCAGCGCCGCGACGAAAGGGGCGGGCGCCGTGGCGCTTCGCATGCCGTTCTCACGGGCGTTCGCGGGCTGGTGGTGGTTGTACTGGAGGCTCTACGACACGCGGATTCCATTGGACCAGATGGATGTCGCGCTGGGGCCCGACGCGCCGCGGGTGCGGCGGTGGCTGCGTGTCGCCGAACGGGCGGGACTCGCGACTCGCCGTGATGGCACCGTCACGCTCACCGACCGCGGCGCCTTCTGGCTGCACCTCGCCCAGAACTACTTCGCCCTCGACTGCGTGAACACGGTCTGGACCGCGGCGCGCCGACAGCCGTGGCCCGCCGACGTGGTCTTGTGACGAACGGGCTGGCGGAGCGTCGCGGCCGAGGTTGCCGGGACCCGCTAACCTTGATGCGTCAATCGTGAGTGCGCGCGCAACGGAGCGGCCCACGCCCTGATTACTTACTTTTCTATTGAAAAAGGCCTTCCGCTGAGGGTAGAAGGAGATACCACTCAACCCTCAACCCCGCAACGAAAGGCCAC